>JAHJHM010000252.1 GCA_018823915.1 Candidatus Omnitrophota bacterium | reverse complement strand
TTTAACTGTGACTAATAACCTTACTCTTTCCTCTAATGCCATTCTTGGCTTAAGAGATAAAAACCTTAACGCCGCCGGCGCTGTAATTTCCAATCAAGGGATAATAAAATTAGAAGGCTCACAAAGCCTGCCTAATTTTTTTAATGATGACAACTCAGGATGCGTAGAATATTACGGAAACTATAGTTATCCCCAATTGGTGGCCGGAGATAATTATTATAGCCTTACATTCAGCGGCGCGGGAAATTACAGCTTAGACGATCCTTTAGATGTTCAAGGCGATTTGAGAATAAATTCCGGCAGCCTATCCGCGGGAAATAATTCCATAAATATCGAAGGTAACCTTACTAATAGCGGGATATTGACCCTGGCAAATAATATGGTAAACATTGCCGGTAACTGGACTAACACAGGCGGAACGTTTATTGCCGGCACATCAACAGTCATTTTTGACGGGATATCAACCATAATTACCGGCGGCATAGCAGACACTCAGGATTTTAACGATGTAGTTATAAGCGGTACAGCTAATCTTTCAACCAACCCCATAGACATTAACGGCAGCCTTGAAGTAACCGGTTCATTTGATACGTCAGGATTAGATATCTACCTTGCCGGTAACTGGACTAACCAGGGAACATTCACTCACTCAAGTGGCACAGTAGTTTTTGACGGCGCGGCTTCTTCAACCCTTATATCAGGCGGAAGTTCATTTTATGATTTAGCCGTTAATAAAACTTCAGGCGTTATCTTAACTCTGCAAACCGACCCTGTAATCATAGAAAATTCCTTCACTATAACCTTCGGCGAACTCATTCAGGCCGAAGGTATTAATCTTACAACCGGAGATGTTATAGTAGAGGCGGCGGGTAAATGGACCAATATCTCAGATGGAGACGTAACCTTATCAGGGAACGTATCTAACTCAGGGATAATTACTTTCAACGGCGTAACAGCTTTAAATGGAATTTCAATAACAAGCAGCGCGGCAGGCGCACAGCGTAACTGGCAAGGGCAAGGTGTATTTAGTATGGCTGATGTTGATGTGCGGGATCAGGCCTGCATAGGAGGCGTGCCTCCTTATATGGAAGTAACAGACGGCACAGATTCAGGCAATAACATAAACTGGTTTTTCAAAGGCATCGATGAATTGGCAGGAATTGCCTACAAGGATGAAGGAGTAAGCCCCATAGACGAGAACTTAACAATTAAGCTTTACCTAGCCTACAATACTGGTTCCAAGCTTAACTTATCTGCCATTGCTTCTTTAGGCGAGTATTTTTTTAGCGGCCTGGATATAGACACAGGAGATGTAGTTACTTTGTATATAGACGACCATGCAACTTATGAAGCTACTACGAGCGCTAGATTGGCCGGTGACGAATTCCTAACAGATCTCGATCTCTATAATGGCGTTGTAATAATGAGAGCTGAGGTAGGCGCTATATCCAATAGTGACCTCAATAATGCCGATAGCGGCGATGATGACATAAAATACAATGTATTAGCCAACAATCTTACGATAGATTCAGGGTTTAAACTTTTAATTTGGCAGGGAGACGTTGTTAATTTAACAGGTAACTTAACTGTAGATAACGCGGATTGTCAGATTGCCGTCGGCGCGGCCTTGAACATAAACGCGAATACTTTTAACCTCACTACCGGAGGCACCTTAAATAATGACGGCACTTTAAATATAACCACAGGCTTGATTGATCTTTCTGCTAATCTTGATAATTTCGGGACGATTAATGCCGGAGGCGTGTTAATTAATTTAGCCGGTAATTGGAGTAATCAAGGGATATTTAACGCTCAAACTTCAACCGTAACCCTTAGCGGAATAACATCTTCAACTCTTGTATCAGGCGAAAGTTCATTCTATGACTTAATCATAAACAAGACTGACTCAGACGATGCCAATGATAATCTAATCTTACAGACAAACGATGCAATCGTAACCAATTCTTTGACTATAACCAATGGTGAGCTTATCCAGAATGGCAGAAACTTTACTACAGGAACGGTTACAGTAGAGGCGGCGGGTAAATGGACCAATATCTCAGATGGAGACGTAACTTTATCAGGGGACGTATCTAACTCAGGGATAATTACTTTCAACGGCGTAACAGCTTTAAATGGGATTTCAATAACAAGCAGTGCGGTAGGCACACAGCGTAACTGGCAGGCCGTAGGAGGAGGTGTATTCAATATGACTGATGTTGACATCCGGGATCAGGCCTGTGTGGGAGGCGTACCTCCTTATATAGAGGTAACAGACGGCACAGATTCCGGTAACAACGTAAACTGGTTTTTCAAGGGCACAGATTCTATAGCTGGAATAATCTATGCTGATGAGGGCATAACCGCGATTGTCCAAGATGTCTGCCTTACTCTTTATCTCTACTATGAGACTACCTCAAGGCTTACTTTAACTACTACAACTATAGGCACAGCCAATTTGGGAGACGGAAGTTACTCTTTCAACAACCTTGATTTAGATACTCAAGATGTAGCTGCCGTATATATAAATGATTCATTAAACTATGAAGCTACAACCTCATCTAATTTTGACGATGCTGTATCGCCCGCAAACTTCAACCTCTACCATAACGATGTCATTATCAGGAGCGATTCAACAACCCCCATATCCAATACAGCATTAAACAACGCTGATGACGGAGATATGGATATCCACTACTCCATAACAGGCGGGAACCTCTCTATAGACTCCGGCTATAAACTATTAGTCTGGGGAGGCGACACCTTTACTCCCGGCGGTAACGTAACTGTAACCTCAGCCGATATGCAGATTGCAACCGGGGCAGGTTTAAATCTTACAACTTACAACTTACA
>JAHJHM010000246.1 GCA_018823915.1 Candidatus Omnitrophota bacterium | reverse complement strand
ATTAGCTACGGTAAAGTCATCAGCAAGGGTAATTGTCCTTGAGTGATCATTGTAGCTGCTTTTGTTAAATACAACATTATAAAAGGTTACTCCCCCGGTTGTTACGGTATAGCTGTTATTAGCTAAGAAGGTAACTGTTCCTAAAGAGTGATTGAACTCACCGCTAGCGGCGCTGGTAAAAGTGCTGGTGATATAGAGATTACCACTGGGGGCATTAAACACGCCTGCTGTTTGATTGAAACCATTAAAGGTTACGTTGGCGCTCCCTCCATTGAATGTCCCCGCGGTTTGACTAAAAGCGTCAGAGGTTAAATCATAGACTCCACAATTAAACGTCCCGGCAGTTAGATTAAAATCGCTGCCCTGTGTAAGATTAAGGCCGGTTAAAAGAGTTGCTGTGCCGGTTGTCTTATTAACTGTCCAAGTCCCGTATTCAATAGTTCCCGCAGATTGAGTGATGGTTTGATCTCCTGCTCCATTTAAACTAAGGTTTGCCAGCATATAAGCTTCCGGGTCGGCAAGAATGAAATTACCCGTTAAGGCAGGAATAAAGTTATAGCTATGCGTAGCGCTGGAATAGCCAAAGTAAACCGCTCCTGTTTGGGTAGTTAAGGGAAAACTTAAGTTACCGCTTATGGTAATCACCGATAATCCCGGGGCATAGACATAGTAGGAATAGTTAGTGGGGTGTTCATTCTTAACGGTTAGATTGTTGGCTATAGTGAAGTCATTGTAAAGATTAAGGGCTTTGCTATTACCTCCGGCAGTCTTATTAAATACTACATTGTAGAATGTTGCGCTGCCGGTAGTGATATTGTAGGTGTTGTTGGCTAAAAAAGTTACTGTGCCGTTATTGTGGTTGAAGATTCCTCCTGTGCGGTTAAACGTGCTGGTTATGTAAAGATTGCCGGAAGGGGCATTAAACGTGCCCGCGGTTTGGGTGAAGCCGTTAAAGGTAATCTCTCCTGTTCCCGAAGGTGTGAGAGTAAAAGTGCCCGTGGATTGGTTAAACGCGCTGGTAAAATTAAACGTTGCTAAGTTGATATCAAAGGTAGTGTCGGTATCAGCGATAAGGGTAGTGGCAGTAAAATTACTGCCTAAGATTATTTGGCCGGTTGTTTTTGATGAACTTATTTGGTATATCGTACCCGCGGTTTGGTTGAGGGTTTGATTACCTGAGCCGGCTAAGTTAATTCGGGCATAAGCATAAGCTTGAGTATCACTCATAGTAAGATTGCCGGCTAAATTAACCGTAAAGTTATTGCTGGGGCTTGAGTTGCCAAAGTAAACATTCCCAGCTTGAGCAGTAAGAGGAAAGTCTAAATTGCCGAGGACAGTAATCGTGGGTGAAGAAGAGCCATAAACATAATAATGATAGCCGGAGGTATAATCATTCTTAACTGTTAAGTTATTAGCTACGGTAAAGTCATCAGCAAGGGTAATTGTCCTTGAGTGATCATTGTAGCTGCTTTTGTTAAATACAACATTATAAAAGGTTACTCCCCCGGTTGTTACGGTATAGCTGTTATTAGCTAAAAAAGTTACTGTGCCGTTATTGTGGTTGAAGGTTCCTGCGGTGCGGTTAAACGTGTTGGTAATATATAAGTTGGAGGAAGCATTAAACGTCCCCGCGGTTTGGGTGAAAATGTTATTTATGGTTAAAGATGAAGGGGCAGTAAATGACCCGCTGCCGGAAATAGTTAAATTATAATATTCATCTCCTGCGGCAAGAGGCGTAGTATAAGTGCCTCCCCCGTAATATTCTACTGTTCCTGAATTAATATCCATATTGGGAATAGTTACGGTTTCTGAACCTTCTAACTTTAAAATTCCATAATTCTGAAAACTTCCCGTTAAAGCAAAGTTATTGCCAGCTAAATCCAGCACTCCGCCGGAATTAATCGTTAAGTTGTTAATTGTTCTTGCTGCACCTAAGACAGGGGAGTTAGTAACATTGCCGATAGTTACGTTATCGCTCTCATTAGGCACATAACCGTATTGCCAGTTATCCCCCTGCCCCCAATTCGAAGAAGCATTACCTCCCCAAGTTATATAGGTAATCGTCCACGCCCAATTAGCGTTATTACCGCCGGAATTTTTAGAGGTGTTAGCAGTGATAGGATTGGCTGCGCTTGCGTCAGAAACATCAATAAAAGTAACGGTTTGAGAAGTTAAATTATTAAGGGTATAAGCGCTGTTTTCCTGGGTGCTCCTTAAGGTAATCAAATTACCGCTTACGCCTTGTAAGTTTAAAGTATTGGTGATGGTTTGAGTTTGCCCGGCCCCAAATTTAAGAGTTTTCCCCGGAGTCTGGCAGGTTAAATTATAGAAAATAGTTGAGCCGGAGATAGTTGAAATCTTAGCAATATCGTCAAAAATAACCGTGCCGTTATTATGATTAAATGAAGCTTGGTTGGCAAAATTACCGCCGACAGTTAAAGCTTTACCGTTAAGATTAACCGCTCCGTTGGTTAGAATAAAGTTATTGTTTACATCCAGGTTTTGCTGTAATATCCATTGGCCGCCTGCGTTATTAAACTCAAGATTATATAATTCTGCTCCGGCGCTGGCTATAGTATTGCTGCCGCTTCCATCAAAAATAATGGTGCTGGTTCCCGCGTTAAACGTACCCGAATTAGTAAAGCTGCCGCCAATGTTTATTGAGTTGCTGCCGGCAGTTAGTGTGCCGGAAGTTATAGCTAAGCTGCCATCGGCATCCAAGGCATCGGCTAAAGTCCAAGCTCCGCCTACTCCATTAAACTCAAGATTATTAAAAACTGCCCCTGCAGAGGTAATTGTTTTTCCTGTAGTTATCGCGTCAAAAATAACCTTACCCG
The DNA here is from genome assembly GCA_018823915.1 of Candidatus Omnitrophota bacterium. GTDB lineage: Bacteria > Omnitrophota > Gorgyraeia > Duberdicusellales > 4484-171 > JAHJHM01. The sequence continues at coordinate 1,637 of JAHJHM010000246.1, read as the reverse complement.
AAGAATGGTTAAATATTCCTCCGGTTTTGGTAAAATTACCGGCTATAGAAAAATTTGAACTGGGGGCGGTTAAGGTGCCGCTGGATAAATTAAGGTTACCCTCTAAATCAATTGTCCCTGCCGAAGCATTAAGCAAGCCTCCGGCAATACTTAAAAACCCATTTATATCCAACAAAGAACCCCCCTCTATCTGCAAACTTCCTCCCTTAAGGATTGACTCAGCGGCAACAACCAGATTGTAACCGTTGGCGCTGGTATAAATTGTCCCTGAATAAGCAGAGTATATCCCTAAGCCGTCTATGCTTACTTCTGTATCTAAGGTACAATTATTCGCGCCGGAAGAAAAGATAGCATAATCTCCCCCCTCAGGCACACCTGCGCCGCCGCTGCCCCCTGAGGTATGAGACCAATTGCCGACAGTATTCCAGGTAGAATTACCTCCTGCTACCCAATAAAAAGGCAAATTAAATATCCAATTTGCATTATTGTTTCCTGAATCTTTGAGCTCTCCAGAAACGGTAATTGTATTGCCCAAAGCATCGCTGTCACTAACATCTAAGTGATACCCGGTCTGCGGGCTGCTTACTTTTATCTCCCACTTGCTATCAGCCACGGTTGATTTTAAAACTATTTTGTTTCCTAATTCTCCTCTTAAGATTAAGTTTCCCTTTATTGTCTGGCGCCGGCCGGCTTGAAAACGAATCTCTTTTCCTGCCGCGGTTGAAGAGAAATTATTATAGAATGTTGTTGAGCCGTATATTGCGGATACCTTACTGCTGTCGATAAGGTCTAAATTGGCATACATATAAATATGGGCGTCAGCCATTACAAAGTTGCCGGCTAAAGCCGCGGTAAAATTATTAGCCGAGTCGCCAAAATAAACTCTTCCCGCGTTAAGGGTAGAAGGAAAATCTAAATTGCCTGATATCGTAATCGTAGGAGAATTGCTCGCCTTAACATAATAATTGTAATCATACTCGTTCTTAACTGTTAAATTATTGGCTACAGTAAAATTATCAGCGAGAGTGATTGTTCGAGAGTCGTCAGTGTAGCCGCTCTTATTAAACACCACATTGTAGAAGGCTGCGCCGGCGGTGGTTATGGTATAGCTGTTATTGGCTAAAAAGGTAACTGTGCCCTGATTGTGGTTGAAAGTGCCTCCGGTGCGGTTGAAGGTGCTGGTTATGTAGAGGTTGCCGGAAGGGGCATTAAACGTTCCTGCGGTTTGGGTGAAGCCGTTAAAGGTAATACTGCTGCTTCCCCCATTAAACGTTCCGCCGGTTTGAGCAAAACCACTGCCATTTACTGTAAAACTGCTGGGAGCGTTAAATATCCCGCCTTGCTGGTTGAAATCATTAAAAGTAACATTGGCTGTTAAACCATTGAAGGTCCCTCCTGATTGAGTAAAGCCGCTGCCATTTACTGTAAGATTACTGGGAGCATTAAACACACCTGCGGATTGGCTGAAGCCATTAAAAGTAACACTGCCGCTTCCCCCATTAAACACGCCCGCGGTTTGAGTAAAACTATCAGCAATTAAATTGTAATTACTAAGGTTAAATGTTCCCAAGAAAAGGTTAAAATCAGCGCCTAAGCTAAGGGTGAGGTTGGTTAAAAGAGAAGTTACTCCGGTTGTT
>JAHJHM010000028.1 GCA_018823915.1 Candidatus Omnitrophota bacterium | reverse complement strand
TATCCATAATACATGCATTGAAATGCTCTTGAAGGAAGTAGAAGAGCTGATAAGTATTATTGCAAAGTCAGTAATTACGGCAAAGAAAAATAAGTAATTTTAACTTGCTTGTGCCCGTTAGGGTATGCAATTTGCAATTTGCATTTTGCACTGAATATTCAGAAAAATTTAGATATGGTTCACTGAATATTTACCCTTGGAGATTAACGCTATGGAGAAAACAAAAACGATATCTTTTGCTAAAATTAAAACGAGTTTTCCTATGCCTCATCTCTTTGAACATCAATTTTCCTCTTTTAAGGAGTTTTTACAAATGGATATTTTGCCGGAGAAGAGGAAAAATGTTGGCTTGCAGGGGGTTTTAGAGGAGATTTTTCCTTTACAAAGCCCCAACAAACAGTACAGTTTAGAATTTGTTTCTTATGGTTTAAGCAGGCCGCGTTACAATGTAGAGGAGTGTAAGAGGAGAGCGGTTACTTATGCTGCCCCTTTGAGAGTAAGATTGAGGTTAATAGGGCCTGAACAAAGCATAAAAGAGCAGGAAGTTTATTTGGGAGATATCCCTTTAATGACTGAAATTGCCTCTTTTATTATAAATGGTGACGAAAGAGCAGTGGTGAACCAATTGCAGCGTTCTCCAGGAGTATTTTTTGAAGAAGAGCTTGGCCTGGCGGGAAAACGTATCTATTTTGCCCGTATAATTCCTTATCGAGGTTATTGGCTTGAATTTAGAGCGGATGCAAGTGATACAATCACCGCAGTCATTGACCGCAAAAAAACTTTTCCTGCTACTCAAATTTTGAGGATTTTGGGATTATCTTCCCATGAGGATATCTACAAGGCTTTTTCTAATAAGCCTTATCCGGAGATAATAAATACGGCAAAAAAGGATCATACTGTAAATACTGACGAGGCTCTTTTAGAATTTTATAAAAAGATGTACCCTACCGAACCGGTTACTTTAGAAGCGGCAAGAGCAGTATTTAAGAGGATGTTTCTTGAGCCGCGAAGATATGATTTGGGAAGAGTAGGTAGGTATCTTCTTAATAAAAAATTGGCGATGACTCTTTCTTTAAATAAAAGAACTCTTGATTTAACCAGCATTGTGGGAATTATTAAATGCCTTCTTGAGGTTAAAGCGGGAAAAAAGGAAATAGATGATATAGACCATCTTGCTAATCGAAGATGTAGGTTGGTTGGTGAACTCTTGCAGCACCAGCTTAGGATCGGCCTATTGCGCATAGAGAGAACTTTTCTGGAGAGGTATTCTCTCATTACTTCTGAAGATTTTTCTATTCAACATCTTATAAATTCCCGTTCGTTCTCTACCCAAATACAGGATTTTTTTGGCCGTTCACCCCTTTCTCAATTTATGGACCAAACGAATCCCTTAGCAGAGATAACACATAAAAGGAGGCTTTCTGCAATGGGGCCTGGCGGTTTGTCCCGGGAAAGGGCAGGTTTTGAGGTAAGAGATGTTCATCCTACTCACTATGGAAGGATTTGTCCCATAGAAACGCCTGAAGGAGCGAATATTGGCCTCCTTTCTTCTTTAACGACTTATGTACGCGTAAACCCTTTAGGATTTCTTACTACTCCGTATCGCAAGGTGGATGAAGGCATAGTTTCAAGTAAGGTTGAGTATTTAAGCAGCGAGGAAGAGGAGAATAAAATAATTGGACAGGTAACTTCCAATATTAATGAGCAAGGTAAAATTCTAGAAGAAAAAATTTATGCCCGCCATAAAGGTAAGTTTCCTCTATTGAAACCAACTAGTTTGGAATATATGGAGATTTCTCCTCATCAAATTATATCCGTTTCTGCTTCTTTAATCCCTTTCTTAGAACACGATGATGCTAATCGCGCTTTAATGGGTTCTAATATGCAAAAACAGGCAGTTCCCCTTTTATTTCCCGAGGAGCCCCTCGTAGGCACGGGAATGGAAGAGGTAGTGGCTAAAGATAGCGGAGCAGTAGTGATAAATAGAGAGGAAGGGGAAGTTTGTGAAGTTGATTCTTCCCATATTAAGGTAGGAAATCTTGCGTATAAGCTGAAGAAGTTTAATCGTTCCAACGCTGACACTTGTGTGAATCAAAGGCCGCTGGTTAAGAACGCTGACGTTGTAAAGGCGGGGCAAGTTATTGCTGATGGTATGGCTGTTAAGAATGGAAGGCTTAGTTTAGGAAAAAACGTTTTTACTGCTTTCATGCCATGGAGAGGGTATAATTTTGAAGATGCCATTGTCATAAGTGAAAAATTAGTAAAGGAGGATACTTTTACTTCTATTCATATTGAAAAATTTGAGATTGAAGTAAGAGAAACGCGTCTCGGAAATGAAGAAGTTACGCGGGATATCCCCAGTGTGAGTGAAGAAGCTTTAAAGAATCTCGATGAAAAAGGGATTGTGAGAATAGGGGCGGAAGTTATGCCTGATGATATTTTGGTGGGAAGAGTAACGCCTAAAACAGAAAAAGAACTTTCTCCTGAAGAAAGGCTCCTGCGGGCAATTTTTGGCGAAAAAGCCGCTGATGTAAAGGATACATCTTTAAGAATTCCCCCTGGTGTTTTTGGCGTAGTGATGAATATAGATGTATTTGCGAGAAAAGATAGAGGGAAACGTCCAAAAAAAGAAAAAACTGAAGAATTAAAGAAATTAAAAGAAATAACAAGGTATTATAATGAAGAACGAGAGCTTCTTGAGTTGGAAAAAGCCAGGCGCCTATCGGTTTTGTCAGGCAAAAGTGAAGGCAAGCGCAATACTCTTCAAGATACCGAAGATAATGAAGCAGCAAAAACAATTGTAAATTTTTACGATGAACGTCTGCATTGTTTATCGCAGGAGTTAGAAGTAGAAACTGCCAAAATACGTAAAGGCGATGAGCTTCCTGCCGGAGTCCTAAAGAGGGTAGTTGTGTTTGTGGCTATGGAGAGAAAAATTTCTGTGGGAGATAAGATTTCCGGCCGGCACGGGAATAAAGGAGTAGTAGCTAAGATTTTACCTGAAGAAGATATGCCTTATTTGGAAGACGGAACCCCAGTGGAGTTAATATTGAATCCTTTAGGGGTGCCTTCAAGAATGAATGTTGGCCAGCTTTTAGAAATGCATCTTGGCTGGGCAGCTAAAAAGCTGGGAACGAATATTGTGTCTTCTGTTTTTGACGGAGCGAAAGAGGATGAAATAAGAAAATTACTAAAACAAGCAGGCTTACCTGAAGATGGGAAAATTACTCTTTATGACGGTTTTACAGGAAAGCCTTTTGGCCAGAAAGTGGCTGTAGGTTATATGTATATAATGAAGCTTATCCATATGGTTGATGATAAAATTCATGCTCGCGCCATTGGCCCTTATTCTCTCGTTACCCAGCAGCCGTTAGGAGGGAAAGCGCAATTTGGCGGCCAGCGTTTTGGAGAAATGGAAGTTTGGGCGCTTGAAGCTTATGGGGCAGCTTTTACTTTACAGGAAATACTTACAGTAAAGAGTGATGACGTAGAAGGAAGGACTCGTATATATGAGGCAATTGTTAGAGGGGAACAGAAGTTTTATCCATCAGTTCCTGAGTCTTTCAATGTTTTGATAAAGGAACTGCAAGGACTTTGTTTAGACGTAAGGACACAAAGCGGAAGGAGCAAATGATTGATGAAATAAGTTTTTTTGATAGCATAAGTATTAAGTTGGCATCTTCGGCGGTAATAAAAAGTTGGTCTTCCGGGGAAGTCAGGAAAGCAGAAACTTTAAATTATCGTAGCTTAAAACCGGAGAAAGACGGGCTTTTTTGCGAAAAGATCTTTGGCCCGGCTAAAGATTGGGAATGTCATTGCGGCAAATTGAAGGGGATAAAGTTTAAAGGATCAAAATGCGATCGTTGTGGAGTTGAGATACTCCATTCTTCTGTGCGTAGACAGCGAATGGGGCATATTGAATTAGCCGTGCCTGTCGCTCATATATGGTTTTTTAAAGTTATTTCTTCACGCATGGGGGCAGTTCTTGATTTAACCATCAAAGAGTTAGAGAAAGTAATTTATTATGAAGAACACATCGTTGTTGACCCAGGCACATCCGGCCTTAAAGAAAAGCAGCTTCTTAGCGAAGAGGAATACCGCAAAGCGCTAGAGGAATATGGAAGAAATTTTAAAGCTAAGATTGGCGCTGAGGCGATGAAATATCTTCTAAAAGAAGTTGATTTGGATAAATTAAGTAAGAGTGTAAGAAAAAATATCGCAAAGGGCAAAGAAGGAGTAAATAGGCGTCTTTTTAAGATACTTAAAATAATCGAGGATCTTCGGCGTTCAGAAAATGAGCCGGAATGGATGATTTTAGGGGTGATTCCCGTAATTCCTCCTGATCTTCGCCCGCTTGTTCCTTTAGAGGGGGGTAGATTCGCGTCTTCCGACCTCAATGATCTTTATCGAAGGGTTATAAACAGAAACAACCGTTTAAAAAAATTAATTTCCTTAGGAGCTCCGGAAATAATTATTCGAAATGAGAAAAGAATGCTTCAGGAAGCGGTAGATGCCCTCCTGGAAAATGGCCGCCATGGCAGAGCAGTGATGGGTCCGCAAAACAGGCCGCTTAAGAGTCTTGCTGATATGCTTAAAGGCAAACAAGGCCGTTTTCGTCAGAATCTTTTGGGTAAACGCGTAGATTATTCAGGAAGGAGCGTTATCGTTGTAGGCCCGGAGCTTAAACTGCATCAGTGCGGTATTCCTCAGCAGATGGCTTTAGAACTATTTGAACCGTTTATCATAAAAAAATTAAGAGAGAAAGGGTTTGTTCATACGATAAAAGGAGCGCGCCGTATGGTAGAGCGCGCGCGAGTAGAGGTGTGGGATATTTTAGAGAAGATTATAAGCAGCCACCCCGTTTTTCTTAATCGCGCCCCCACTCTTCACCGCTTAGGTGTCCAGGCTTTTTATCCTGTTCTTGTAGAGGGCAAGGCGATTAGGCTTCATCCTCTTGTCTGCGCCCCGTTTAACGCTGATTTTGATGGAGATCAGATGGCCGTGCATGTTCCTTTATCTTTAGAGGCTCAAGCAGAGGCAAAAATATTAATGCTTTCGGTAAATAATATTTTTTCTCCTGCTGACGGTCGTCCGGTTATTGCTCCCAGTCAAGATATGATTGTTGGCTGCCGTTACCTTACTTTAGAAAAAGATCACGCTAAAGGCGAAGGGATTTTGTTTTCATCATTTCAGGAAGTGATTACTGCTTATCAAGATGAGGAAGCTGACCTTCACGCTAAGATCAAATTAAGGCTACAAGAAGTAGTGCCTGCCTGCCGGCCAGGCAGGGATAATGCCCCTTCTTCAAAGGTATCAGGAGAGTCCCTGCGGCCTATGGATAAACCGGCAAAAAATAAAATAGTAGAGACTACGATCGGGAGGGTTATTTTTAATGAAATTTTGCCTAAAGGTTTTAGATTTGTTAATGAGACTCTAGGTAAAAGTAATGTTTCGGAAATTATTAGTGAGTGTCATAGTAAGTTTGGGCATGGTGCTACAGTAGAACTTTTAGATAAAATAAAAGATTTAGGATTTGAATATGCTACTTTGGGCGGAATAAGCGTTGCTGTTAGTGACTTGAGAATACCCCCGCAGAAGAAAAAGTGCGTTGAGGAAGCGAATGAAGAATTAGCTAAGGTGGAAGACCATTATAGAAAAGGAGTTATTACTGAACGTGAACGCCACAATAGGATAATTGATATATGGACAAAAACTACAGATAGAGTTTCTGATTATGTGTTTAAAAATATGAGTAAGTTTAATCCTGTTTTTATGATGGCAGATTCAGGAGCAAGAGGCAGTAAGTTGCAGATAAGGCAATTAGCGGGAATGCGGGGATTAATGGCAAAACCATCAGGAGAAATTATCGAGACGCCGATTATTTCTAATTTTAGAGAGGGACTTGGCGCATTGGAGTATTTTATCTCTACTCATGGAGCAAGAAAAGGCTTGGCCGATACAGCTTTAAAAACTGCCGATGCCGGCTATCTTACCCGGCGTCTTGTTGACGTTGCTCAAGAAGTTATTATTATTGAGGAAGATTGCGGGACAGTGAATGGAATAACCGTTTCAGAGATTATAGAGGGAGATGAGGTTGTAGTGTCACTACGAGAAAGAATTGTGGGAAGAGTGGCTTTGGATAATATTGTTGATGTAGTAAGCGATGAGGTAATTGTAAAGGCAGGCGAGGAAATTACTAGTGAAAAGGCAGACAGAATTGAACGTTTAGGTTTAGAAAAAATAAGAATAAAGAGCGTTTTAACCTGTGAATCAGAAAGGGGAGTTTGCGTTAAGTGTTATGGCAAAGATCTTGCCAGAGGAAAATTGGTAGAGATAGGAGAGGCAGTAGGGGTAATTGCCGCTCAGTCAATAGGGGAACCGGGAACTCAGCTTACCATGAGGACATTTCATATTGGAGGAACAGCTTCGCGAGTGGCTGAACGAGCGTTTGTTAAAGCAAGAGAAAAAGGGACTATTAGCTATCATAATCTTAAAACAATTTCCAAAGGGACGTATTTCGTCGTTCTTAATAGAAATGGAACGATTAGTGTCAGTGATGAGAAAGGGATAGAAGTGCAAAGAAATCCTATTCCCCAGGGGTCTTTTATTCAAGTTGGCGAAGGAACGAAAGTGGAAAAAGATAAGGTATTGGTAAGGTGGGATCCTTTTTCTTCCCCTATTCTTAGCGAAGTTGACGGGAAGATTCGATACGAAGATATTATAGATAAAATCACTATTCAGGAAGAAATGAATCAAGTTACGGGGAGAAAAGAAAGAGTGGTTGTGGAATTTAAGGGTGATTACCACCCTCAAATTTTAAGTCTTTCGGAAAATGAAGAGGTTTTGGGGATTTATCCTTTGCCTAGTGGGGCGCATATAATGGTAAATGAAAAGGATAAGATAAAGGCGGGAGATATTATTGCTAAAACTCCTCGTTTGGTAGCAAAAACAAGAGATATTACAGGAGGATTGCCCCGTGTTGCTGAGCTTTTTGAAGCAAGACGGCCTAAAAATCCCGCGGTGATAAGTGAAATTGAGGGATTTGTTGAGTTTAAAGAAGAAAAGACAGGTAGAAAAATTATTGTACGCAGCCCCACAGGGATGCAATGCGAATATGCTATTTCCTCAGGAAGCCATCCTGTAGTTTATCGCGGCGACAATGTTGTTGCCGGCCAGCAGCTTACCGAAGGGCCTACGGTCTTACAAGACGTTTTGAGAGTGTGCGGAGATAAAGTTTTACAAGAATATCTGGTGAATGAAGTTCAAGAGGTATATCGTCTGCAGGGAGTGAAAATAAACGATAAGCACATAGAAGTTATTATAAGGGAGATGCTTAAGAAAGTAAAAATAATTGATCCGGGAAATACACAGTTTTTGCCTGGAGGCACAATAGACAAGTGGGATTTTCGTAAAGAAAACGAAAAGATTACAAAAAAGGGCGGTAAGCCGGCAACCGCTTCCCCTTTACTTTTGGGGATTACTAAAGCCTCTTTAAGTACAAAAAGTTTTATCTCGGCAGCAAGCTTTCAGGAAAGTACACGCGTATTAACCGAAGCGGCATTAGCAGGTAAGGTTGATGAGCTACAAGGATTAAAAGAGAATGTGATTGTCGGCCATCTTGTTCCCGCGGGGACGGGATTAAAAAGATATAGAGAAATCGAAGTAGAAAAAGTAAGCAGTAAATTAGTCGCTAGTGAATAGTATTTAGTGAATATACTATATGCTAACGACTATCGACTATATACTAACGCCTAAATAAGTGAGGGTAAAATGCCAACGATAAATCAGCTTTTAAAAAAGTGCCGTATTCCCAGAAAAAATAAAAATAAATCACCAGCACTTAGGGGTTGTCCTCAGAGAAGAGGTGTGTGCATCCAGGTAAAGACGATGACTCCTAAGAAACCGAATTCTGCCCTAAGAAAAGTAGCCAGAGTACGATTGGTTAATAGAGAAGAAATTAACGCCTATATTCCCGGTGAGGGGCATAATTTACAGGAACATTCTATGGTTTTAGTGAGGGGTGGCAGAGTTAAGGATCTTCCCGGTGTAAGATACCATATTGTAAGAGGCACTTTGGATTGCCAAGGGGTACAGAATAGAAAAAGATCACGCTCTAAGTATGGAGCGAAAAAACCCAAGTGACGCAGATGTACGCAGATAAAGAAACCTTCATAAAAACATTTGCGAAGATAACACAGATGGTCGCAGATAAAAATATCTGCGTTTATCCGTTCCCAATCTGCGATTATCTGCGTAAAGGAGCGAAGCGACGATGAGGAGAAGAAAGGCGCCCAAAAGAGAAGTAAAGGTAGATTCTAAGTACAATTTTTCTGTTCTTGGACATTTCATAAATATTATTATGAAAGGAGGCAAGAAGACAACAGCACAAAAGATAGTTTATGATGCTTTAGATATTGTTGAAAAAGAATTAAAAAATGACCCTATAAAAATATTTTTTTCTGCCCTGGAAAATGCCCGTCCACGTTTGGCAGTAAAGCCAAGAAGGATGGGGGGGGCAACTTATCAGGTTCCTATGGAAGTAACTAAGGATAGGGGAAATTCTTTGGCCTTGCGATGGATGCGAGATTCTGCCCGTAAGAAAAAAGGTAAGCCAATGAAAATAAAATTAGCGGCAGAAATTATTTCTGCCTATAAAAAAGAAGGGGTAGTGATTAAGAAAAGAGAAGATACCCACAAGATGGCTGAAGCGAATAGAGCGTTCGCTCATTTTAAATGGTAATAACGCAGATTATCGCAGAGAATGGAACGCAGATGAACGCAGATAAAGAAATGAAGGAAGATTTAGAAGTAATAAGAGACATTGGGTTTGTTGCTCATATTGACGCGGGTAAGACCACTGTTACTGAGAGAGTTCTTTTTTACGCGGGCAAAACTCACAAAATTGGTGAGGTTGACGAGGGGACAACCGCTACAGATTGGATGAAACAGGAGAAAGAAAGAGGGATTACGATTACCTCAGCGGCTACTTATTGTAAGTGGGGGAAATTTCAGATAAATATTATTGATACGCCGGGACATATAGATTTTACCGTGGAGGTAGAACGCGCTTTAAAAATTCTTGATGGGGTAGTAGTTATATTCTGTGGAGTAGGGGGAGTTGAGCCGCAGAGTGAGACAGTGTGGCGTCAGGCAGATAGATATAATGTGTCAAAAATCGCCTTTATTAATAAGATGGATAGGCAAGAAGCAGATTTTTTCAGTGTGGTAGAAGAAATGGAG
>JAHJHM010000027.1 GCA_018823915.1 Candidatus Omnitrophota bacterium | reverse complement strand
CTATTATTTCTTCTATTTCTTTTAAGTTTATTTTGCATTTTTCACTTTGCAATTTGCATTTTGCAATAAAACGTACTTTACTGACTATTTACAATCCTTAAACCTTCATCCTTAATCCTTATTGCATTGCGACTTCATCCCAATCTATTTTACCACACTGTGCTAAACTCACCCTGTCCAAGCGTAGTACTTCCTGCAGCCGTATTATATGATTCAAACTCATTTATCTCAGCTTTTTTATTGCTATTTACGGCCATGTTGAGTTTTAAATACCGTGCCTCAACCGAATCAAACGTATAGGTCCAATCCGGAGATTCCTGCGGATTTGTTACTTCTTGATAAGTAACGCCGTTGGTAGAATATTCAATCGTAACTGAATTGATATTTTTTTGTCCATTGACAACAACGCTGTCAAATGTGGCTGAACTTCCAAAATCCAGTTTCAGCCATGCGTCGCCTTTGTCAGAGGCCTGCCATTTACTACTGCCACTTCCATCATTGGCATCACTGGCTGGATGAGCGCCGCTCTCCGAAGAGGCAGAGGCAGCAGCTCCTAAGGAAAGGTTCGTGCCTCCACCGGCACTAATTGATATATCCGCCTCAACCACTCTCCTCTGGGCCACGGGATTGGTATCGTCAGGAATATACCCATCTGAGGTAATAGTGGTGACCGTACCGCCACCTTCATCCGTAGCGCTAACCGTAAATGTCCCATTTCCCAATTCAAAATCTAATTCATCCCAAGGAACGGTTTGTTCGTCTGTAGTTAATGCCCATCTTGCCTTGGCCAGGCCTGCCTCAGCGAGCCAGAAAGCCTGAATATTCCGCAGTCCTGCACCGGCGCTCCTTATTTCACTGCTAACCATGTCCGAATAGGCCACCAGAACGCCGATTAAACCAACCATAATGACAAAAGTAAATATAATAAGTGTTGCTCCTTTATCTTTTTTTAGCTGATACATCTTGATTCCTTAACTCTTATCAATACTATAACCCTTGGTTTCTAGTATAAACGCTGGAACTTAAAGTAATCGTTTGGTCGGCTTTCTCCAAAGTCAAAGATATGATAATAACCCGGATATTATCGCGTGTTGGTCCAGTAACAGAGCTTAAAAGTGTTTCATTGTCTGAGGTGAGATAGTAACCCAAAGTAAAACTTTGCACACCACCGGCCATAATAACTACGAGGTCTGGTCCGGTTAAAACCTCTGTTCTTTCCAGATTGTCATCGTTACTAACATCGAATCTAATGGTTTCAGCGGATCCGTCTTGATCAAGGTCCGCTTCAAACTCTATCTCATCGGACATGGCCGTGCTAATTTCGCTCGCCTGGCTGAGCTCCCGCACCATCTTTTCCAAAACTAAATTACCATCCTGCCTAAGGTTAGTGCGGTCCAGGCCAGAACTCCAAGTTTTTAACCCCACGGCAAAGGTAGATGCAAGAACTCCGGCCAGAATGCCGATAAAAGCAGTAACGATTATAAGCTCGACTAAGGTAAAACCCTTCGACTTCAATAAAGAATCCTCTTTTTCTCCATCAATTCCTAGATATATAAGTTTTGAGCGCCACACTAATTTCTTCATTCTTGAATGTCCAATATACAGTCACAGTTACCTCTTTAAGGTCATCGGTGGTGGGAGTGCCGGCAGGGTCATCTACCTCTACTCCTCTTTCGAATCCAGGAAAATTTTCTTCATCTACCACTGCTTTGGATTCGTAAGCAATATTCGTAAAGGTAAGATTTCTAATCTCCTCCATCCCTTGCTGGGCGAGGTTCATCGCGATTAGCGTATTTTCCGCATCGCTGGAGGCGACCAGAACGTTTCCGAACAGCCCTACCACAGCAACCACGCCCACAGTAAAAATAACCGTAGCGATAAGAATTTCTAATAATGTAAATCCCTTCTTTAGTTCGTAGTTCGTAGTTCGTAGTTCGTAGTTCGTAGTTCGTGGTTCATTTTTTCTTTCACTCATAACTCAGCGCTCATAACTCATAACTAAATTATGGTTGTGAGCAATTAGTGCCGCAGATATCATCATCTTTTTCAGCTATTGTAAGCTCACCATTATTTATCTCGGCAGCAGTAACATCAACAGCTCCATCCGGCCCTTTAGAGCAAACCGCATAGTAATTGATACCGGTAGCACCGGTTCCACGAATATAATAATAATCTGTAGTGGGAGCAAAAGGATCAAAGAGTCTGGCTCCAATAATTTGCGGCCCGGGAGGAACACTATCCGCATCTAAATAGCTGGAATAGATAGTGGTAGAACTAGCAGGATAGGTATCGCTGTGATGGATGCAATAAGATTCTATAGCAATTTTAAGGGTGTTGGTTTCACCCTTTGCCTGGGTTATTTTTGCTTCATCCTGCATGCCCTTAATACGAGGTAGGGCGATACCTATTAAAATAGCAATTACAGCCATAACAATCATCAACTCAATCAACGTAAACCCTTTCTTCATCTCAAACCTCCTCAATGAGACTAAGGACTTTTTCGAAGAAAAAGTCCTTAGTCGAATTGATCCCGAAGCGCTTCTGAAAAATGTCGCAAGAGATTTTTCAGATATTTAGGCGCGAGGGACAACTACAGATTACTAAACTTTTCTTTTGATACAGAACGATTCAATCCCTACTCTTCTCTCTTCATTTATAACTATTTTCTTCTTTCTTTCACTCATCATTCATAACTCGTAACGTAAATATTCACTGAACACCGTCCAAATTCTTTTGAATATCCAGTGAATATTCAGTGCAAAATGCAAATTGCAAATTGTAAATTGTAAAAGTTAGAATTAAACACTTGCACACAAAACTCATATCTCTTACCTTTGCAT
>JAHJHM010000242.1 GCA_018823915.1 Candidatus Omnitrophota bacterium | reverse complement strand
CGGCAAAGAAAAATAAATAATTTTAACTTGCTTGTGCCCGTTAGGGTATGCAATTTTCAATTTGCATTTTGCACTGAATATTCAGAAAAAACAGACGTGGTTCACTGAATATTTACGCACTAAGTAGTAAGTTTTAGAGTAAAAAGATTTTACTATTTCACCTTCCTTGTTGATTTTTTCGAAAACATATGAAGTATATTGTTATTGTTCCTGATGGGGCAAGTGACTATCCCCTAGAGGCCTTGGGTGGAAAAACTCCCTTAGAGGTTGCAGCTACTCCCTTTATGGATTTTTTAGCAAAGAAAGGAATTTTAGGGAGAGTCAAGACTGTTCCTCGTGGATTTAGCCCTTCTAGCGACATAGCAAACCTTTCTCTTCTAGGGTATGATCCCAAAAAATACTATACTGGCAGAGGCCCCCTAGAGGCAGCAAATTTGGGAGTTGAACTGGGAGAGTTAGATTTAGCTTTTCGCTGTAATCTTATTACTGAAGCCGAGGGCAAAATTCTTGACTATAGCGCCGGGCATATAACTGATAGAGAAGCTAAAATTTTCATTGAGCACCTTAATAAAAATTTAGGAAAAGTTGATATTGAATTTTATCCCGGGAAAAGTTATCGCAATCTTTTGGTTATCCGGAACGGCGTAAATTTAGAATTAGATAAGCTTAAATGTTTTGCCCCTCATGATATTATGGGAAAAGACACAACTAAGTATTTTCCACGAGGGAAAAATAGCCAGATTTTAATTGATCTTATGCAACGTTCCAGGAATTTGCTAAAGGAGCAGGAGATAAATAAAGTAAGAATAGATTTAGGAGAAAACCCGGCTAATATGATTTGGCTATGGGGCGCAGGAGGAAAGCCAAACATGCCGGCGTTTAAAGAAAAATTCGGTATCCAGGGGGCAGTTGTTTCCGCGGTTGACCTCATAAAAGGGATAGGCAAAGCAATTGACTTGCGTGTTTTGGATGTCCAAGGAGCTACTGGCTACTATGACACTAATTACCGGGGAAAAGCCTATGCGGCTTTAAGAGCCTTAGAAGAGGAAGATTTTGTTTTTGTTCATATTGAAGCAACTGATGAGGCAGGACATAACCAGGATTTAAGGATGAAAATTATCTGCCTTGAGCGCATAGACAGGCTTGTTGTGGGTACGATTTGGGAAAATATGAAAGATAGAGATTTTAGAATTTTAATTACCCCTGATCATTCCACACCAATATCTAAACGAACGCATACTGACGAGCCGGTTCCCTTTCTCATTTATGGTACTGATATTACAGGGGGTAATTTCTCTTCTTATTCTGAGGTTGAGGCAGCAAATTCCAATCTTTATTTTGAGTGCGGCCAAGACTTAATGAAATACTTCCTGTCATCAGAATGTGTAATGTGTAATGTGTAATGTGTAATGTGTAATGTGTAATGTGAACGGTACTATCGCCGTGTTTTACTTCACACGTCACACATCACACATTTGCAGAAGATAGAGCAGAAATTATGTCCAATAAGCTGATTGTGCAAAAGTATGGCGGTTCGTCTCTAACGAATATAGAGAGAATTAAGAATACAGCCGCGAGAATTGTTCGTTATGCTAAAGGAGGAAATAGGATTGTTGTGGTGGTATCTGCTATGGGAGATACCACTGATGAACTTGTTTCCTTGGCAAAAAAAATTAACCTTAACCCTTCAGAGAGAGAAGTAGATATGCTTATATCTACAGGAGAGCAAATATCATCAGCTCTCCTGGCCATGGCTTTGCATAAAAGAGGATTTGATGCCATATCTTTCACTGGCCATCAAGTAGGAATAATTACCGACACCTATCATACTAAAGCGAAAATTTTAAGAATTGAAACAAAAAGGATTAAAAAAGAGTTAGAAAGTGGTAGAATAGTAATTGTTGCCGGGTTTCAAGGCATAAGTACTACGAGTGAGATTACTACCTTAGGAAGAGGTGGTTCAGATTTAAGCGCCGTAGCATTGGCAGTTTCCTTGAAGGCAGATCTTTGCGAGATTTATACTGATGTAGAGGGAATTTATAGCGCTGATCCTAAAATTGTTCCTGAGGCAAAAAAGTTAGCTTATCTAACTTTTGATGAGATGCTCGAGCTTTCCTCCCGCGGCGCGGGAGTTATGCAGACTAGAGCCGTTGAAGTAGCAAAGAAATTTAATATTCCGTTATATGTACGGTCGAGTTTTAATAAAAAAAAAGGGACGGTAATTATGAAAAAGACACCTTATATCGAGGAAGCAGTAGTTCGGGGGATTGCCCTAACTGAGAATGAAGCAAAGATAACTTTATGTAATGTTCCTGATAAGCCGGGTATTGCTGCCCGGATATTTAATGAATTAGCCTCAAATGATATTAATGTTGATATGATTGTACAGAATGTCAGCCATAAAAGGACAACTGACGTTTCTTTTACTGTACCCAAAGAGACTCTTCTAAAAGCGGTTAAGATATCTGAAAGAAGCGCAATAAGTATAGGGATAGGAGAAGTTTTCTCTGATGAAAATATTGCTAAGGTATCTTTAGTGGGGGTGGGAATGAAGAGCCATCCGGGAGTGGCAGCAAAGTGTTTTTCTGCTTTAGCCAAAAATAAGATTAATATTGAGATGATTTCTACTTCAGAGATAAGCATTTCCTGCGTAGTGAGGAAAGAATCAGGTAGGAAAGCGCTTAAAGTTCTTCATCTGGCCTTTGAGTTGAGTAAAGAGAAAAATAATGGAAAATAATACTAGCCAAAAGAAAGATAAAATAGAGAGAAGAAAAGCAAGGCGGTTCAGATTTAGATTTTCTATCCAATATGAGGAGATTACTCCTGAGGGCGATTTTAGCGTTCCTGTTACCACCACTGTTTGTGATGTTTCAAAAGGGGGAATTAGTTTCTATTGTCCAAAGATACTGGAGTTAAATTCTAAAGTGAGAATAACGATTTTTCTGTCACAAAATGATGAGGTATCTCTTATTGGACGTGTAGTGAGAATGCAGGTAGATGAGCAAGCTCCTCTGAAGTATATTGCTGGGGTAGCGGAGGAAGATATAAGCAAAGAAGACAAAGTGAAAATTGAGCAGTTTTTAAATAGAACCAATATTTACGATGTTTTAGATGGGGTAGATTTAAAAAATGCGATTGATCTTCATTTTTGTTGCGGCCATCCCCTAGTAATAAAGCGAATAGAAAAATATGATATAGATAAGGGCGCAGTTTTTGATGAAATTACCTTAAAGAATTTAATGTTTAGTTTATTAGACGAAGATAGGTATAAGAAGTTTATTACAGAGAAAGAGCTCAATTTTGTTTTTTCTTATCGTGAAGGGATAAGATTTAGGATTAACCTTCATATGCAGCGAGGCAAGGTAGAAGGAACGTTTAGATTGATTGCTCATCAGAGAAAATTACCTCATGAATTGGGGCTGCCGCCAGTAATAGAAAAATTGTTGGAGAACAAGAAGGGTTTGATTATCGTAGCAGGCAGGACTGGTTCGGGTAAAACTACAACCCTTGCTTCTATGGTGGAATTTCTGAATAGTAAAAGAGAAGGGATAGTTATTTCTATAGAAAATCCTATTGAGTATCTGCATACTGATGATAAATGTATTATAAAGCAGAGAGAAATAGGCCGAGATACTCTTTCTTTCTCTGCCGCGGCTAAGAACGCTTTAAGGCAGAATCCGGATATATTAGTTATTGGAGAAATTTTAGACGCCGAAACTATGGCGGTAGCGCTTACTGCTGCTGAGTCAGGGATGTTGGTATTAACTTCGTTACATGCGGCAAATTCTATCCAGGCATTAGATAGGGTAGCATCTTTTTTCCCCCCCGATACGCAAAAGTATATTTTGGCAAGATTAGCTTTTGTTGTAAGGGGAGTAATGACTCAAGAGCTTATTCCCCGGATAGATGGAGAAGGGTTTGCCGTAGCGGCAGAAATGTTAGTGATGAATGATCCCATGAAAAATATTGTGAGACAAGGAGATTGGCGGCAAATACCCACAATTATTCAAACCGGTAAAGGTGCAGGAATGCAGTCAATGCAGGATTCTTTAGAGCAACTTTATCGCCGGGGATTAATAGATATCGTTTACTTAAAGGGATACCTGTAAGGATAATACATATATTATGAGAAGGATATTTATCTACGATACTACTTTAAGAGATGGGGCGCAGACTGAAGGTATTTCTTATTCCTTACAGGATAAAATCAATATCGCTAAACGCTTGGATGATTTTGGTATTGATTTTATTGAGCCAGGCTGGCCTTATTCTAATTCTAAAGACAAGCAAGTATTTGATTATTTTAAAAAACACCATTTAAAAAAATCGAAATTAGTTCCTTTTGGTTCAACGGCTCACCCTTCTGGCCCCGCTTATAAAGATAAAAATCTCATTAGCTTAATTAAGAGCGACACAGAGTATGTGACTATTTTCGGTAAGACTTGGAATTTGCATGTAAAGGAAGTTTTAAAGATAAGCTTGGAGGATAACTTAAAGATAATTTTTGAGAGTATAAAATTTTTAAAGAAGAAAGGCAAAAAAGTTTTTTATGACGCGGAGCATTTTTTCGACGGTTATAAAGCTAATCCTGCTTATGCCTTAAAGACGCTAAAAGCCGCGCAAGAGGCCGGAGGGGAGTTGATTATTTTCTGCGACACCAACGGAGGAACTCTTCCTCAAGGAGTTAAAAGAACCGTTATGGAAGTTAAAGAAAAGCTCTCTTTAGATAATTTTGGTATTCATTGCCATAATGATTTGGGGCTGGCAACAGCAAATTCCCTTATTTTACTGGAGGATGGCTGCATCCAAGTCCAGGGGACAGTCAACGGTTATGGGGAACGTTGCGGCAATGTTGACCTTATATCTATTATAGCTATATTACAATCCAAAATGGGTTATAATATTGTTTCTTCCCAAAAGATAGAGGAGTTGACACATTTATCTCACTTTGTAAGCGAAATTAGTAATATGGCTCACCGTGATAACTCGCCCTTTGTGGGAAGAAGCGCTTTTGCTCATAAAGGCGGGGTGCATATTGACGCGGTAATAAAAAATCCTCTCGCCTATGAACACGTTTTCCCTTCTCTTGTGGGAAATAAAAGAAGATTTGTGGTTTCGGAATTAGCAGGTAAGTCTACTTTAGTAGCAAAAGCCAAAGAGTTAAAATTTGATTTAGACAAAAGATCTTCCCAGGCAAAAAAGCTGTATAATTTACTTCAAAAATTGGAAAAAGATGGGTATCAATTTGAAGCTGCCGAAGGCTCTTTTAAATTGCTCCTTGAGAAAGAATTCAAAAGATATAAGAAATTTTTTGATTTATTAGGATTTAGAGTAATTATAGAGAAACGGGAAGATAATAAATTGATTTCTGAAGCGACTATAAAGCTTAAAATAAATAATAAATTGGAACATACCGCCTCTTTAGGCGATGGACCGGTTAATGCTTTAGATAATGCCTTAAGAAAAGCTCTCAGGAATTTTTACCCCACTCTTTCTGAAATGTACCTTACTGATTTTAAAGTAAGGGTGCTTGATGAGAAAAGCGGAACTGCCGCCAAAGTAAGAGTGTTAATCCAGTCGCAAGACGAGAAAGAAAATTGGTCAACCATTGGTGTATCAGAAAATATCATCGAGGCCTCCTGGCAGGCTTTGGTTGATTCCGTTGAATATAAACTGCTAAAAGACCTCAAAAAATCCGAATCTGTGGCCATAAAATAGGAACAGACAAACTTTAAAAAAAAAGATACAATTTAAATATAATATATAAAACCCTCCCTTTTTATTTCCTGTTACTACTCTTTGCCGTTTCCTCAATAGCAGAAAAATAAAACCAAATTATTGTTTTTTTATAGTTAGATGGTATAATTTAGCAAGAGTGAGAGAATATGGCGCTGTTGCATTTTGCAACAGCGCCAATATTGATGAAAAAAGAGATTAAATAGGAGGCAAAAAATGCTTAAAAAACGGTTTTTCTATCTCAGCTTAGGTTTTTTTGTTATATTTTTTTGTTTTAATTTAACTTGGGCGAAAGATAACCAAGGTAGGAGGCAACAACTAAAAGAGCAATTTATGCCTCAAAGTCAAAGCATTAGGCAACTGCAGAATATTAATGATAATTATCAAAGTACGATACAAACAAGTGGCCAAGTAACAAGGCGCTCGCAAGTGCAAAGACAGGATGAAGCTCAGAGAAGAGATGAGGGATTGTGCATAGGAGAATATGCTATTTATCAAAGCCAATACGAGGTAGAAATTGAGGAAGACATCGCCAAAGTTTGCGCTAAGGTTAATTTTGAGGTTTTTAAAAAGAGAGGCTGGCTAAAAATTCCCTTAGCCAGCAGCAGCGTAGGTTTAAAGGAAGTAACCCTTAATCGCAAACCTTCTTTTGTCGTCAGAGAAGGTAACAGATATGTTCTTCTTGTAACTAAACCCGGCATATACAATTTAGATTTACAGTTTTTTATCAAAGTTAAGCGGGAGCGTGAACAGGGACCAGGGAGTTTATCGTTTCAGCTGCTTCCTTCGCCAATTTCTATATTGGATGTAGAGATGCAAGAGCCAGAAACAGAAATTTTTGTTGACCCGTCAATTAAAATTGAAACAGAAAAATTAGCCAAGAAGACTTTAATTACGGCGGTTTTGCCATTTACAGAAAATGTTACTGTTCGCTGGAGCAAGAGCTTGCCCAAAGAAATTATTCCTAAGGTCGTATTAGAGCCAAAGATATATGCGGATGCTACTACTTTAGTTTCTATCGGCGACGGGGTAGCTAAGTATTATACTGATATTAATTATTCCATTTTGCAGAGCGAAGTCTCTAATTTGAAGATTTCTCTTCCCGAGGATGTGGGAATTTTAAACGTAGAAGGCAGAGAGCTTCGCGACTGGAAAGCCGAGACTAAAGACGGAAGGCAAATATTGGACATATATCTTAATTACGGTGTGAAGGGAAGATATAGTTTAAATCTTACCTATGAAAAAAATATTGGCTCTGGGTCAGTAACTGCCGGGCTTTCTGAAATTAATATTTTGGGGGCAGAAAGAGAAAAAGGTTTTGTAGGAGTAGAAGCTTTGACTAATATCGAATTAGCGTTTAATAAATTAACCGGAGCATCAATAATAGATGTTAAGGAATTACCGCAAAATATATGGGTAAGAGCAAGAAATCCTGTGCTGTTAGCGTTTAAGTATCTTAAGTCTCCTTATGGCGCGATTATTGATGTTACTAAGCATAGTGAGATGCCGGTATTGGTAGCAGCAATCGACTCATCAAATTATGTAACACTTTTTACCGAGGAAGGAAAAGCTTTAGTTAAGGCAACCTATGAAGTTCGTAATAATGTAAAGCAATTCCTAAGGCTAACTTTACCCAAAGATGCCAGCTTGTGGAGCTGTTTTGTCTCTGCTAAGCCGGTTAAGCCGGCTAAAGATAAACAGGGCAGAATCCTTATCCCCTTAGAGAAATCTCAAATCAGCGGCCAGGCTCTTACCCAGTTTCCTGTAGAGGTTGTTTATCTGACTAAAAATTCAAGACCGCGCTTATTTGGCAAATTAAAAATGGAGCTGCCTAAATTAGATATACCCCAGAGCGAACTTCTTTGGTCAGTTTATTTTCCCGAAAAATTCAACTACTATAAATTTGATGGCGATGTAGAGCTAGTTCAGCCGCCGCAAGTTTCTTTTACAGCGAGGCCTCAGGAAGACAGAAAGAATTTAGACCATAGAAGAAGAGAGGTTTGGTCTAAGAAAGCAAAACAGTCTTTTGGGCTGGCTCCTCAGATGTTGGTTGGTAAGGAGTCTTCTGATAAAGCAGGAGCCGACTTTGGCAGGCAGCACAGTTATTCACAAGTAGAAAAAGAGGGAAAAGTTTTTGAGGGCATTCAGAGAACAGCTACGGTTTCCGGAGTGTTGCCGATTAAAATCAATGTTCCCCAGAAAGGTAAAGTTTATAGATTTACCAAACTTCTTGTTACTGACGAAAGCCCGTGGATGTCGGCATTTTATCTGCGGGTACCAAAATA
Source organism: Candidatus Omnitrophota bacterium (assembly GCA_018823915.1). Classification (GTDB taxonomy): domain Bacteria; phylum Omnitrophota; class Gorgyraeia; order Duberdicusellales; family 4484-171; genus JAHJHM01. The sequence continues at coordinate 14,814 of JAHJHM010000242.1, read as the reverse complement.
CTTAAAACCATTAGCAATGATGATTTTCTTTATCATTTTAGTTGTGGTAGTTATTTTGTTAGTTAAAAAGATTAAGCTGCGCATAAAAAAGACCAATTTATCTTAGAATGAAGTTAAAGGGTGCAAAAATTCTTGTTGAATCTCTTATGAAAGAAGATGTAAAACATCTTTTTGGCTATCCCGGAGGTTCGGTTATACCATTTTTTGATTGTTTATACGATACACCCCAAATAAAATTTATTTTACCCCGGCATGAGCAGGCAGCAGCTCATATGGCAGATGGTTATGCCCGCTCTACAGGAAAAGTCGGGGTTTGTATTGCCACATCAGGCCCGGGAGCGACAAATCTAACTACAGGTATTGCCACCGCCTATATGGATTCTGTCCCCATTGTCGCGATAACCGGACAGGTAAAGACAGATTTAATTGGCAATGATGCTTTTCAGGAGGCTGATGTTACAGGGATCACCCGCTCAATCACTAAGTATAATTATTTAGTAAAAGATGTTCGGGATTTGGCAAAAACAGTGAAAGAAGCATTTTATTTAGCCAAGAGCGGCCGTCCCGGGCCAGTAGTAATAGATTTACCGGTGGACGTGCAATTGCAGGAGGCAGAGTTTAATTATCCTAAGGAGGTGGATATAAGAAGTTATCAGCCTACTTACTTTGGCCATCCTGGCCAGATAAAAAAGGCACTCAAATTAATATATAGCTCTAAACGTCCTGTAATTATCGCCGGAGGGGGGATTATTATTTCAGGAGCGCACAAAGAACTCTTAAAATTTGCCCAAAATTTGAATATCCCGGTTACTGCTACTCTTATGGGTTTAGGCGGTTTTCCTTCAACACATGAGCTTGCTTTAGGAATGCCGGGGATGCATGGCACAGTTTGCGCTAATATGGCAATTATGGAGTCAGATCTTTTAATCTCGGTTGGTTCTCGCTTTGATGACCGGGTTACAGGAAAACTTGATGCTTTTGCGCCCAAAGCAAAGATACTGCATATTGATATAGACCCTACCTCAATAAGCAAAAATATAAAAGTGGATGTTCCTATTGTGGGAGATGCAAAAAATATATTAGGCCAGTTGATTGGGGAGATAAATAAGACCCCTCCTTCAAAGGTATCAGGAGGGTCTATCCCCATGGATAAAAGTAAATTACCTGATCTAGGAGCTTGGCAGAAGCAGATAAAAGAGTGGAAGAAGAAAAATCCTCTTTGCTATAAAAAGGAGCCAGGTTCGATAAAGCCTCAAAGTGTGGTAGAGGAGATTTACAATCAGACAAAAGGAAAGGCAATTATCGTTACCGAAGTAGGGCAAAACCAGATGTGGGCAGCGCAATTTTATAAATATGATTATCCCCGCTGTTTTCTTTCCTCAGGCGGTTTAGGGACAATGGGTTATGGGTTTCCTGCGGCAATAGGAGCAAAAGTGGCTAATCCTTCAAAGACGGTAATCGATATTGCCGGTGACGGCTCTATTCAGATGAATATTCAGGAATTAGCAACAGTCGCTGAGCATAATATAGGAGTAAAAGTAGTTATTTTGAACAATAGTTACTTAGGTATGGTTCGGCAGTGGCAAGAACTTTTCTATAATCGCCGGTATTCAGCTACCTATTTAAAGAATCCGGATTTTGTAAAAGTAGCCAGAGGTTTTGGAGTTAAGGGAATAAAAGTTAAAAAGAAGACTGAGGTAAAAAAAGCAGTGAAAGAAATGTTAGCCTATAAAGGCCCGGTATTGGTTGATTTTTTGGTTGAAAAAGAAGAAAACGTATTTCCCATGGTTCCTGCTGGGGAAGCAATAAATAGGATGATCGGCGGTATGGCGTAACCAGTCTACGGCTGGAGTAACCAGAAGCCAGAGTACAGAAACCAGAATACTTTTTCTGGTTTCTGGTTACTAACCGAACACAGTGAGGTTGCAGTGAAGCATACGATACAGGCGTTGGTAGAAAATAAGTTTGGAGTGTTGGCGCGGGTAGCTTCTTTATTCAGTGCCCGCGGCTATAATATTGCCTCTTTAGCTGTAGGGGAAACTCAAGATTCTACAGTTTCCTGCATGACTATTGTTGTTGATGCTTCTGATGAGAGAATTTTGGAGCAGATAAAAAAACAGCTACATAAATTAATTGACGTAATTACCGTGGTTGATTTTACTCGCCGGGAGTATATTGACCGAGATCTTATTTTGGTTAAAGTTATCAAGAAAAAAGAGGCGGCAGTCTTTGAGAAATTAATCAAGGATTATCCTGTAAAAATTATTGAGAGCTTTGGAGATTGTTGCATTGTAGAAATTTGTGCTGACTATAGCCAGGAAGAGGAAATTCTAAAAGAATTAAAGAAAATAGGAATAAAAGAATTAGTGCGTACAGGAAGAATCGCGATTGGTTCATAATTTATAGAGCCCCTCGCGCCTAAATATCTGAAAAATCTCTTGCGACATTTTTCAGAAGCGCTTCGGGATCAATTCGCGCAGCCACTTATGTTCACTGCGTTCCATAAGTGACGCGCTCATTGAGGAGGTTAAAAATGGCAAAAGTTTATTATGATAACGATGCGGATTTAGAACTTATAAAATCAAAGACAATCGCGATTGTCGGTTATGGTATTCAGGGCCGCGGCCAGGCATTGTGCCTTCGTGATTCAGGGTGTAGTGTAGTTATTGCTGAACTCCCCGGCACAGCTAATTATCAAAAGGCGCAAGGTGACGGATTTAGCCCTGTTTCTTGTGAGGAGGCGGCAAGGGCAGCCAGTGTTATTCAGATTTTGACCCAGGATCATGTTCAGGCTCAAGTCTATAAACAAAGCATCAAACCAAAATTAAAAAAAGGTAAGGCGCTTTGTTTTTCCCACGGTTTTAACATTAGATTTAAACAAATTAAGCCGCCCAAAAACATAGATGTTTTTATGGTTGCGCCCAAGGGCCCGGGTGCTTTGGTGAGGCGGATGTATGAGCAGGGAAAAGGTGTCCCTTGCTTAATTGCTGTACATCAGGATGCTACTGGCCAGGCAAAAGCGCTTGCTTTATCCTATGCTAAGGCAATCGGCGGGACACGGATGGGAGTTATTGAAACTACATTTTCTGAAGAGACAGAAACCGATTTATTCGGAGAACAGACTGTTCTCTGTGGTGGAGTAACCGAGCTAATTCGCGCAGGGTTTGATACCCTTATTGAGGCGGGATATCAGCCGGAGATTGCTTATTTTGAGGTGTTGCACGAATTAAAACTTATTACTGATTTGATTCAGGAGGTGGGAATCAGCGGCATGCGACGTAGAGTTTCTGATACTGCCTGTTACGGTGATTTAACCCGCGGGCCAAAAATTATCACTGGTAAGACCCGTCAGGCAATGAAGAAAATTCTAAAAGAAATCTGTTCAGGTAAATTTGCCCGGGAATGGATTAAAGAAAATAAACAAGGCCGCAAAAATTTCGATAGATTGATAGGTGAGGGAGATAATCATTCCATTGAAGGAGTGGGCAAAAATTTAAGAGAGATGATGCCGTGGATAAAATAATTTAGGATTAAGGATTAAGTAGTAAGAATTAAGTGTATAGAGAAGTACAAGAAAGAAAAATAAAGTCCAAAAAACTTAATTTTTAATCTTTATTGCTTAGGGCTAAAATATGGAAAAAGTAATCATTTTTGATACAACTTTAAGGGATGGAGAGCAGGCGCCGGGTGCATCTTTAACCTCCCAGCAAAAATTAGAAGTTGCCTATCAATTAGAAAAATTAGGAGTAGATGTAATTGAGGCAGGTTTCCCTATTGCCTCGCCCGATGATTTTAAAGCTGTTGAGGCAGTTGCCAAAAATATAAAAAAGAGCATTGTCTGCGGATTAGCCAGATGCTTAAAAGATGACATTGAGGCGGTCCATAGTTCTTTAAAGAAAGCCAAGCAGAAACGCATCCACATATTCCTCGCGACCTCTAAAATTCACCTTAAATATAAATTTAGAAAAGCTGAAAATGAAATTTTAGAGTTAGCAAGAAGTGCAACTAAATTAGCAAGAAATTACTGCGGCGACATTGAGTTTTCTCCTGAAGATGCTACCCGCACAGAGAGAAATTTTCTGTTTAAAGTTATTGAGGCAGCAATAAATGAAGGGGCAAAAACAATAAATATCCCTGACACTGTAGGTTACAGTTACCCTCAGGAAATATATTCACTTATTGCCGATATTCTAAATAATGTCCCTAACATAAATAAAGCAATTATCTCTATTCACTGTCATAATGATTTAGGACAGGCTACAGCTAACTCTTTATCCGGTATTTTAGCTGGAGTGCGTCAAGTTCACTGTACAATAAATGGCTTAGGGGAGCGTGCCGGTAATGCTTCCTTAGAAGAGGTAGTTATGGCTATTAGCACACGTAAAGATGTATTTAAAAACATTACTACTTCAATAAATACAAAAGAGATTTATCGCACTTCTCGTTTAGTGAGTACATTAACCGGTTTCGTTGTTCCTCCTAATAAGGCGATTGTGGGTAAGAACGCTTTTCGTCATGAAGCGGGTATTCATCAGGATGCTGTAATAAAGAAAAGAACTACTTATGAGATAATGGACCCTAAAGATATAGGCATGGGAGCAAGTGAATTGGTGTTAGGCAAACACTCAGGCAGACACGCACTTTTTGCGAGGCTGAAAGATTTAGGGTTTAAGCTTGGCGATGAGAAAGTTAATGAGATTTTCAAACGGTTTAAGAAGTTGGCAGATAAGAAGAAAGAAATTTTTGATGATGATTTGATTGCTCTGGTAGAAGAAGAAACGAGCCAGCGTAAGAAGATATATGAATTGGTGTCTTTGCAGGTAACAACAGGAACAGATATAGCCCCTGATGCCTTGGTGAAGATCAAACATAAGAGGAGAGCCTATCAGGCCAAGTCAACCGGCGACGGCCCGGTAGATGCTTGTTATAAAGCAATAGATAAGATTACAAAAATAAAGGCAAAGCTCCTCAATTATAAGCTAGAAGCTGTAACTAAAGGTAAAGATGCTCAAGGCCTTGTGCGAGTGGAGCTTAAAGCTAAAGGTAAAACTGCCTTCGGCAGAGGGGCAAGTACGGATATTCTAGAAGCATCAGTAAAAGCCTATCTGGATGCACTCAATAGAATAGATAGCTAATGGCGTAAATAATCAGTAAGGTACATTCTATTGCAAATTGCAAAGTGCATATTGCAAAGTGCAAAATGAAGACAGTAAAATGAAGAATGAACTTAGTGAACGGTTGCTAAATAAAGAACAAGTAATTTTAACTTTTGCAATTTGCATTTTGCACTGAATATTCAAAAAAATTTAGACGGTATTTACTGAATATTTACCCAATGGCCTATCCAAAACAAATCTACGGTCTTATTGGTTATCCAGTTAAACATAGTTTATCTGCTTCAATGCATAATGCCGCGTTTCGAAGCTGCGGTATCGATGCCGAATATCGATTATTTGAGGTAGAACCAGGAGATCTTGAGGATTTCTTGCTTAATCCCGACAAAGAAGTTTGCGATATAGAGGCAAATTATGTCCGTGGCGGTGATATCGCTGGATTCAATATCACCATTCCGCATAAAGTAAGAGCAAAACAGATTTTGGAAAGAGCATTTCCCCCTAAATCTCTTTCTGGAGAAAGGGATTATCATTGTATGGTAATATCCGGCGCGATTAATACCGTAAAGAGAGAGAGAGAATATACCAATACAGATGTTCATGGATTTTTAAAATCCTTGGAGAAAGATTTGCAGTTTAAAACCGAATATAAAACCGCGCTTGTTGTTGGCTGTGGAGGCGCAGGCAGAGCAGTTGTTGCCGGTTTAAGCTGGGCAGGCGCAAATATAAAAAAAATTTACATATATGAGAAAAATAACAAGGTTGCTCATCTCGCCCAAGGGCATTTTTCTTCTTTTCCCGAATTAAGCGGAAAATGGGAATTTATTTCCCATAAGCATTTGCCCGAGATTGTAAAGAAATGTGATTTATTAGTTAATGCTTCCCCTGTGGGGATGAAAGAAGGTGGTCCAACTATTATTGATAAGGAGTTATTACATAAAGGCTTATTTGTTTACGATTTAGTGTATAATAGAGAAACGGAGTTAGTTAAAGATGCTAAATTTTTAGGGTTGCCTGCTTACGGAGGAAGAGGAATGCTTTTATATCAGGGCGCAGCTAGCTGGCAGTTTTGGACAGAAAAAGAACCACCGATGGACGTAATGAGGCAGGCATTAGAATCAGCAAGGAGAGAGTTATGATAGAGAAAATATTTGTATTTATTATTGGGAATATAGTGGGAAGCTTTTTAAATGTTTGCATTTACCGTTTACCCAAAGACACTTCAATTATAAAGCCAGCCTCTTTTTGCCCTAAATGTAAAACTCCTATAAAGTGGTATGATAATATCCCTTTGATTAGTTTTATTTTTTTAAAGGGAATGTGCCGGCAGTGCAAAGAGAGGATATGCCCTAGATACCCTCTTGTTGAGCTTATCACTGGTTTATTATTTTTTATTTTTTATTTAAGATTCGGCCTCACTCCAGAATTTTTTAAATACGTCTTTTTCTTTTCCCTTCTTGTAGTTGTGTCTTTTATTGATATTGATTATCACGCCATTCCTTTCTATCTATGTGCTATAGGGATTATCGTGGGGTTATTTTTTAGCTTAGCAGAAACAGTGAACTTTCTAAAATTAGGAGTGTTTAATCTAAGAGGCTTGCCCCTTTTTAAATCTCTTAAAGGGTTAATGTTTGGTTTTGGTTTTGCCTATCTTTTTAAGTTCTTTGGGGATATATTTGTAACTATTTATCTTGCTTTACGTAAAAAAGAGTCTATCGAGGGAGAAAAAGAATCCTTGGGCTTAGGAGATGTGGATTTTATGGGGATGGTGGGTATTTTTTTAGGCCTTAAGTCAGTAGTTCTTGTGTTTTTTCTCGCCCCTTTCGTTGCTCTTGCCTATTCTATATATGCTTTGGTTTTTAAAAAGTCACACCTTATACCATATTTACCCTATTTATCTTTAGCAGTTTTGATTACTTTTTTTTGGGGGAATAAGATTCAAAGTTTTATTTTTTAAGACGCAAATCAACACAAATTATATCAAATGGAACAAAACAAGTCAGACTTAAAGTGTCTCACGTGATACAAAACAAGTCTGACTTAAAGTGTGTCATTTGGGAAAATACGGAGGAGGAGAAATTATGCGGATATTAACGGCGGGAGAATCACACGGAACTTATATGGCAGCGATATTAGAAGGTTTTCCTAAAGGTGTAAAGATAGAGAAAGAGTTTATTGATTGTGAGTTAAAAAGAAGGATGTCTGGGCTGGGTAGAGGAAAAAGAATGTCTATAGAAATAGATAAGGTAGAAATTGTCTCTGGTTTGCGTAATAAAGTTACCCTGGGGAGTCCGATTACCATACTGGTTAAAAATAAAGATGCAAAAATTTTTTCTCAGAAGAAAGATAATTTGACGTCTCTATCTATTCCCCGTCCTGCCCATGCTGATTTAGCAGGGGCTCTTAAGTACCAAGAAAATGATTTAAGGAATATTCTTGAACGTGCCTCAGCAAGAGAAACGGTTTCCCGGGTAAGCATAGGAGCAATATGTAAGCAGTTTCTTTTAAATTTCAATATAAAGATTACCAGTTTCACTATAAGTGTGGGAGATATAATTTCCCAGATGAAACCCAAGAATATATTGGAAATTATCAGTAAAGTTAAGAATTCAAAACTTAATTGTATTGATAGAGAAGCAGAAAAATTGATAGTTAGAGAGGTAGAAAAAGCACAAAGAATAGGAGATAGTTTAGGAGGCGTTGTGGAAGTATGGGCAGAAGGCTCTCCGCCAGGCTTAGGGAGTTTTATGCATTTTGATAAACGCCTTGATAGTCAACTTGCTGCCTATTTAATGAGCATTCCCGCAGTTAAGGGAGTTGAAATCGGCTTAGGCTTTGAATACGCGAGAAAAAGAGGTTCTGCCTCTCACGATGCTATTTATTACACGACAAAAAAGAATTTGTCTGCCTGCCAACAGGGGTTTTATCGAAAAACGAATAATTCAGGAGGCATAGAAGGGGGAATTTCTACCGGCGAGCCTATTGTTCTAAGGATAGCTATGAAGCCGATTGCCACTTTAGGAAAGCCTCTTGATTCGGTTAATCTTACCACAAAACAGAGAGAAAAAGCGCCAGTTATACGTTCGGACACTTGTGCCATTGTTGCCTGCGGTGTCATCGCTGAAAGTATGGCCGCAATATGTTTAACCGAGGCTTTTTTAGATAAGTTCGGCGGCGACGCTTTAGAAGAAATAAAAACTAATTATAAAAATTACATTAAAGCTATATAGGTAGAGAATGAGAAGAGGAACAAAAGTTAGACAGAGCGGTAAAGAAAAAGTTGACTATAAAAATTTAACCTATAAGACCCCTCCCTCAAAGGTATCAGGAGGGTCTACTTGTGCCCGCCTGTGCCCGCAAGGGTATGAGGGTATCCCTGTGGATAAATATGCGCTTTTGGTTGATTTTATGAACCATACCCCGGATGTTATATATTTTAAGGATAAAAGGGGGAGATTAGTTATGGTTAATCAAGCCCATGCTAATGGATTAGGGCTTAAGCCTCAAGAGGTGGCGGGAAAGACAGATTTTGATTTCTTTCCCAAAAATAAGGCGCAAAAGATGTTTAAGGATGATATGTATGTTATGAGAACTGGCAAGCCCATAATTGATAAAGTTGAGAGAGCTACGCGGCCGGATGGAGTGGATAATTATGTTTCTACAACCAAAGTACCTAGCTACGATGATAAGGGAGAAATTACAGGGTTAGTGGGTATTACCAGAGATATTACTCATCGGATGCAGCTTGTGCGTTTAAGAGAAGAAAAAGACCATGTTGAGAAGGAGTTAAGGGCGTTGCAAGAGTTAAATAAAAGTAAGTCTGATTTTGTCTCTGTCGTTTCTCATGAGCTAAGAACTCCTTTGACAATTATTAAAGAGGCAATTATGCTTATTCTTGATGAGATTGCCGGCTCCCTTAACAACAATCAGAAAGAGTTGCTTATAAAAGCAAAAGATAACGTAGAGCGTTTAAAAAATATTATAGAGGAGCTGTTTGATATGTCTAGAATCGAAAGGGGCAGGCTTAAATTGCACTATTCTTTGGTTAATCTTAACGATTTACTGAAAGATCTTTTAGGCTTTTTTAAAAGATTAGCTGAAAGTAAAGGTATAAATTTAGAGTATCATCTGCCTAAAACGGAAGTTAATCTTTTTCTAGATACCGAAAGAATAAATCAAGTTATTTCAAACTTAATCAATAATGCCGTAAAATTTACTGAAGCCGGCGGTAAAATTGAAGTAGAGATTAAAGTTTTGGAAGATAAGGTTAGAATAGGAGTAACAGATACAGGCATTGGCATTGCTAAAGTAGATTTATCCAAAGTATTTAATAAATTTGTACAGACTTCTAATGGTACCGCCGCACAAAGGAAAGGATTGGGCCTGGGGCTTTCTATTGCTAAAGAATTGGTTCAAAGGCACGGAGGAGAAATTTGGGTTGAGTCGAAAATGGGGATAGGGAGCAAATTCTATTTTACCTTACCCCGCCTTTTTGCCATGAATGTGCTTGGAAAAGATGTAAGAGAGAGAATAAATAATTTACTTGATAAAGGAGTGTCCACATATCTAATTAATTTACTAATTATAAATTTTAAGGAATTTAAGAGAAGAATTAAGGTTGGGCCCAAAAAGATGCTTGGAGATTTAAAATTGATTATAAATTTAACCTTTAATGAATTTTCTTTTTCCGTAAAGGATAAACCGCAAATAGTAATAGAAGATTATCGCCGGGGAGAATTCAGCATTATTTTTCCTAACGCCGGCGGAAAGAAGGTCGCAGAAGTTTGTGAGTTACTTAAAAGCAAGATAAAAAGGTATCTTATAGAAAAAAGCGGAGAAAATGTTTTTATGAATTTAGGAATTTTTTCTTATCCTTCCAAGACGCCGGTTTCTACAACACAGCAGCTTCTAACTAATTTTTATATCAAGAAAATATATATTGGCTCAGAGATGAGACGTTTTAGAAGAGTTGGGTATAGCATGTCTATTGAAATGATTTTTCCCCAAAATAAAAAAGAATCATCTCATACCATAGATATATCTTGCGGCGGAGTTTGCTTTATGAGCAAAGTACAATTAAAAACAGATGCCCAGGTAGAAATTAAATTAGAACTTTCTAAAAGGAAGAAACTGATTTGTGTTAAGGGGCGCGTGGCTTGGGTGAAAAACATAGAACAATTTTCTGTGGGCAATATTGGTAAATACAAAATCGGTTTAGAATTTATTGACCTAAAAGACGAAGATAGGAAAACTCTTTCCAAATTTATCAAGTCCATATCCGCACCAAAATCGTAAAAACCGTTCGTAGAGTTCTAATCTGTCAGGAGATAATGAAAAATTATAAAGAAGCAAAAGAATATTTGGATTCTTTTATAAATTATGAAAGATGTCCAAATTTTGCCTACAAGAAATCCTTGAAGCTTGAGAGGGTAAAATCTCTATTGCGCAGCCTCAAAATTCATTATCAAAAATTAAAAGTGATTCATATCGCCGGGACCAAGGGCAAAGGTTCAACGGCTCATTTTTGCGCGCATTTGCTTGCTGCTTCGGGTTTTAAGGTAGGGCTTTACACCTCTCCTCATTTTTTTGATTTTAGGGAAAGAATAAGAATAATGCAAAATGCAAAATGCAAAATGCAAAATGATTTAATTTCTAAGAAAGATGTGGTAAAAATTGTGGGAGAGATAAGGCCTTATTTAGAAGATTTTAGAATTACTAAAGAGCTGGATAAACTTACTTTTTTTGAGGTTTATACGGCGATTGCTTTTAGGTATTTTATAGAAAAAGAGGTAGATTTTGTTGTTTTAGAGACTGGCTTGGGAGGACGATTAGATGCTACCAATGTGGTAATGCCCATAGCCTCTATAATCACTCATATTGGTTATGACCATACTGATAAATTAGGAAAAAGATTAGTCCAGATTGCTTATGAAAAAGCAGGGATTATAAAAAGAGCTGTGCCGGTAGTTTCTTCTTCTCAAAGGGTGAGCGTTTTAGAGGTAATAAGAAAAAAGTGCAAGAAGCAGAGAGCTCAAATGTTTCTTTTTGGCAGAGACTTTAAAGCAGAATCGGTGAAGATAAGAAAAAATCACACCAATTTTGATTTTAATTTTGGCAACTTAGAGTTAGGACACTTAAAAATTTTCCTTAAAGGAAAGTCTCAAGTAGAAAATGCTTCCTGTGCTTTAGCCGCAATTTCTTTATTGAGAGAAAGAGGGTTGATTAAAAGAAAAATTAACGTTAAGGAGGGTTTAAGGAATACCAAACTTTGCGGAAGATTCGAAGTAGTAATGAAAAATCCTTTAGTTATTATGGATATTGCCCATAATCCTTCTTCTTTTTCTGTATTAAAAGAAAATTTAAAGTTGTATTTTCCCAGGAAAAAAGTAATTTTAATCTTTGCTGCTTCAGAAGATAAAAATGTAAAAGGCATGCTTAAAGAGATTAATTTTTCTCATCTCGTCATTACTCGGTTCCACAATCCTCGCTCCCAAGAACCTTTAATGATAAAAGAAAAATGTAAGCTAAATGATGCCTTTATTGCTAAAGACATAAAAGAGGCTTTCAAGTTAGCAGAAATGCTCTGTAAGAGAAATTTCTTAATTCTTATTGCCGGTTCTTTCTTTCTTGTTAGCGAAGCCAAGAAAATATTACAGCCTTATGCAAAGCTTTAAGTTAAAGGATTATAATTTAGGCGACACTATCGCTGCAATTGCTACTTTTCCTTCCCTTTCTGCTTTAGGGGTGATTAAGGTTTCTGGAAAGAAAGCTTTCCCCATTATTTCGAAGATCTTTCTGCCCAGGAGAAAGAAAGACATGAGAAAAGTAAAAACTTACACTTTGCATTATGGATGGATAATGGAGAAGGCACAAAGGCACAAAGTGGCAAAGGCACAGAGACGAGCTACGAACTATATCGTAGATGAGGTATTGGTGAGTGTAATGCGGGCACCTAATTCTTATACTCGGGAGGATGTGGTAGAGATTTCTTCTCATGGAGGAATACTTGTTTCAAATAAAATTTTAGAGATTATTTTAAGAGAAGGGGCAAGGCTTGCTTTGCCCGGAGAATTTACCTATCGTGCTTTAGCAAAAGGAAGAATTGATCTTTTGCAGGCAGAAAGTATCTTGGATATCGTTGAGGCAAGGAGTGAGGAGGGCTTAAAAGCAGCTGCTATGCAGTTAAGCGGAGAATCTTCCCAGAAGATAAAGAAAATAAAAGATGAGATAAAAGAGGTATTTGTCGAAACGGAAAGCTCGATAAACTTTCCTGAGGATGATACTTCAATTTGTCTCACTCAGGCAAAAAGGAAGATAAAAGTGATAGAGAAAAAAATAAATCAATTTTTGCAGGGAGGCCAAGAAGCAAAAATTCTAAAAGAAGGCACCAGGTGCGTTATCTGCGGGAAGGTAAATACCGGTAAGTCTACTCTTTTTAATCGTCTCTTAGGAGAAGAGAGGGTTATTGTAAGTAATTATGCGGGGACAACCCGGGATGTAATTGAGGAAACGATAAATATAAGAGGGATACCTTTGCGAATTTATGATACAGCAGGTATTTTAGAACCAAAGGATTTTATTGCTAAAGAAGCCATAGAGAAATCACAAGCTGCCCTTGGCGGGGCAGATTTAGTTATTCTTCTTCTTGATGGCTCAAAGTCTTTAGGTAAAGACGATTATTTTTTACTGGAAAAAGTAAGAAATAAGAATACAATTTTAGCAGTAAACAAAATCGATCTTCCCCAGAGAATAAAGAATATTTCTAAATTCAAAGGTTATAGAGTAGGCTTGAGTGCTTTAAAGAATACGGGGATAGAAGACTTAGAAGAGGCAATATTTAAGAGCGTTTATAAAAAAGGGCTACATCGGCAAGATATGGTTTTCTTGAGTCAATACCAACGGCAGAGTTTAAGGGCGGCCGGAGATAATATCGTAGAAGCAAGAAATTTTTTGGATAAAGGCCATACAATAGATTTTGTGAATCTATCCTTAAAATCGAGTTTAGATAATTTAGGTAAGTTAACGGGAGAGGTTCTAACCGAAGAGATTTTAGAAGGCATTTTTAGTAATTTTTGTATTGGGAAGTAGAATTATAAAAGAGGGGCTGAAATGGATAAGAAAAAAATCGAAAAAGCGGTAAAAATGATTCTTGAAGCTGTCGGGGCGGATTTAAAGAAGAAGGACATCTCTACTACTCCAAAGAGAGTGGCGGATATGTATGAGGAGATATTAAGTGGGCAGTTTAAGGATGCCAGCGATGAGCTTGAAATTATTTTAGAGCAGAAGCACGATGAGATTATTCTTTTAAAAAATATTCCCGTATTTTCTTTATGCGAGCACCATCTTTTACCTTTCGTAGGTAAAGCCTATGTTGCATATATCCCAGATAAAAGAATAACCGGCTTAAGTAAAATTGCCCGGGTGGTGGATATTCTTTCTAAGCGCTTGCAGGTTCAGGAGCGCCTTACAACAGAAGTTGCTAATGTAATAATGAAGAAATTGAATCCAAAGGGAGTTATGGTAGTAATTGAAGCAGAGCACCTTTGTATGTCTATGAGAGGAGTTAAAAAACCAGGGGCAGTTACTACCACTTCAGTAGTAAGAGGAGTATTTAGAAAGAACCAAAAGACCCGTCAGGAGGCACTAAGCTTGATATTCTCTGCTGCCAAAAGTTAAGAATTAGGAAAGACAGGGACGGAGCTAACTTAAGAACTTAATTGATATCACTACTGTCCAAATTAGCTGAAGCCAAGGTCACAAGGTTAACTAATTCCGGAACGAAAAAGTTAAATCGAAGAGCGAAAAGTGAAAGAAAAAAAAGAAGATGTGAAAAATCCGAGGAAAATTGGACATAGCTGTTTTTTTTAAGTGGTAATGGCCGCTAAATATTCTGCGGGAGATATGGCGGGAATTGGAGAATTATTGTAGTCTATAGAATTTCTGGTAATTATATAATTGGCGTGACAGCTTTGGGCACAAGCCATCTGTACGCTATCTTCAAAATCTTTTGCTTCCAACTCTAAACCTCTTTCTAATGTTTTTTTATTGACCTCGACAACGGACAATAATTTTAATAAATCCCGGGTATAATTAAGGGCGCTTTTACGGCTATCTTCTTTTTGGATTAGGTAATAAATAGTAGTACAGGAAATAGCGCTAAGATATCCGAAAGCCTTTTTCTTTTCTATGTGGCTTAGTATTTTCTGTGAAGATATTAAATGAGGCTCTCTTGCCAAGGCCACATCCAAGATTACATTAATATTGATGAAGAGTTTATGCATGGAGATATTTTTTCTCCAGGTGTTTTTTGTAATCCTGTCGAGTTGTTTTTTTACTTTTGATAACTCCACTTAGCCGGTTGACTATAGGGGTAGCATCAAAAGAAGCTCTTTGTGTTTTTCTTAAGCGAAGTAAGTAATCCGAAAATATTTGCGACAGAGATGTATTATATTGTTTAGCCCACTGCTTGCCAAACTTTTTGGTGTCATTTCTTACCCACAATGTCAATTTGCTTTTGGATAATGTTTGCATTGTTTTTACTTCCTTACGTATAGCGCAGGTAAATATTCACTGAACACCGTCCAAATTCTTTTGAATATCCAGTGAATATTCAGTGCAAAATGCAAATTGCAAATTGTAAAAGTTAGAATTAAACACTTGCACACAAAACTCATATCTCTTACCTTTGCATTTTTCACTT
>JAHJHM010000241.1 GCA_018823915.1 Candidatus Omnitrophota bacterium | reverse complement strand
TAAGAGATATGAGTTTTGTGTGCAAGTGTTTAATTCTAACTTTTACAATTTACAATTTGCAATTTGCATTTTGCACTGAATATTCACTGGATATTCAAAAGAATTTGGACGGTGTTCAGTGAATATTTACGAAGGAGGTGTAGGGTTTATGGAAATTACAGAAGTAAGAATTTCTCTTTTGGAAAGCGAGGGTAAGCGGCTTAAAGCTTACGCGACAGTTACTTTCGATAACTCTTTTGTGGTAAGAAACATCAAAGTCGTTGAGGGTAACAGCGGTTTATTTGTAGCAATGCCGGCAAAGAAGTTAAAGCAGTTTTGTTCCCGTTGCGGCAGGAGAGTTGATTTAGGAAGCCGCTATTGCAACCATTGTGGAGCGCAGTTGCCACCACCTCCCTCTAGAGATTTAAGCGGTAATCGGGGAGCAACACATCAAGATTTAGCTCATCCAATTAACCAGGAGTTTCGTGATTATCTGCAGAGTAAAGTTTTAGATGGTTACTATCGAGAGAACGAAATCGGAAAGTCTGAGCCGCGCACAGAAGAAACACAGCAAGAAGAGCAAGATGTGACCCTGCAGTGAATGTTTAGTAAAGTACATTCTATTGCAAAATGCAAAGTGAAAAATGTAAAATGGGATGCTTTTGATAAAGTAAAAAAAGAATAAACAATTTTAAACTTTGCAATTTACAATTTGAATTTTGCACTAGATATTCAAAAAATTTAGATGTAGGTTCACTGAATATCCACATTGCCCGGTAGTGTAATTGGTAACACACCAGAATTTGGGTCTGGGTTTCCTGGTTCGAGTCCAGGCCGGGCAGCCAATTTCGAGCCAGGATTCGAAATCGGCAGAGTCCGCCAAAGGCGGACGATCTAATGTTCAATTGTTCTATTGTTCAAAAAAGAATACATAGCATTTATGAAAAATTGGACAGCAGTAGTTTTAGCGGCAGGCAGGGGGACAAGGATGGAATCCGACCTTCCTAAAGTCCTTCATGATTTAAAGGGCAAACCGCTCATTTATTATGTGCTAAAGGAGTTAGTTTCCCTAAAGAGGTACATAAGGCAGATAATTGTTGTTGTCGGATATCAGGGTTGTTTTGTTGAAGAGAGCATAAAAAAACACTTTAAGGATATTGGTTTCGCGTATCAGAAAAAAAAATTAGGCACGGCTGATGCAGTACGATGTGTTCAAAAAAAAGTGAAACATCAAAATGTATTAGTTCTTTGTGGCGACGCTCCTCTCATTACCAAGAAAACACTTTCTTCGTTCATAGCCTTTTCTTTAAGGAAGAAATTCCTGTGTTCTTTAATTAGCGCTGAGGTGAATGAAAGAAATTCATTAGGGAGAATTATTCGGGATAGGGAAGGAAGGATTAAGGCTATTTGTGAAAAAGGAGAGCCGGCTAAAGGATTCTTGAGTAATGAAGTCAACAGCGGGATATACGCTTTTGACCGCGGGATATTATTTAATAATTTAAAAAAAATTAAGAAAAATAAAAAAAAAGGAGAATATTTTCTTACTGATATAGTAGAGATCCTTTATGAGGCAGGATATTCGACAGGTTCTTTTATTTCGGAAAGCAGCGAGGAAATTTTGGGAATAAATACCTTAGAAGATCTTTGCCGCGTAGAAAACATAATGCGGATGAGGATTTTGGATGGATTAATGGCTGAAGGAGTGAGGATCGTGGATTCTTCTACCACCTTTATTGAGCATGGGGTAAAGATAGGTAAGGGCACATTGATTTATCCCTTTACCTTTATCGAAAAAGATGTTATAATTGGCGGCAATTGTTTTCTGGGGCCGTTTATCCATTTACGAAGCGGCTCGCGGATCAAAAATAGCACCTGTTTAGGTAATTTTGTAGAAGTGAATAGATCAGTGGTTGGCCCGCGGGTAAAAATGAAGCATTTTGGATATTTAGGTGATACTACTGTTGAAAGCGATGTGAATGTTGGGGCAGGGGTAGTTGTAGCTAATTTTGACGGCAAGTCCAAAAACAAGACCTATATCAGAAAAAATGCTTTTATTGGTTCAGATACTGTTTTAGTGGCACCGGTTAAGGTTGGTAAGGGGGCAGTTACCGGGGCAGGAAGTGTGGTAACTAAGGATGTTAGAGCTAAGGAAGTAGTAGCCGGAGTTCCGGCAAGGCCACTTAAAAAATCAAAAGTCAAAAATCAAAATGCAAAAGTGCAATTCAAAATTCAAAAATTCGAGAAGATTTGATTGGCACATTAAAAACACATTTAAAACATTAGGTTTTTAAAAATTTTAACTTTTGACTTGAAATTTTGACTTTTGCCTTTTGAATTTTAAATTATTAAAGTATAGCGAAAATTTTAATAATACGGATTAAGGATAAAAAAGATGGATAAAATAGTAGTTTTTAGCGGAAATTCTAATAAAAAATTAGGAGAAAGAATATGCGCTTGCCTTAAAATAAGACAAGGAAAGATTCTTATAAACCGTTTCAGCGATGGCGAGGTAGGGATAAAAATTAAAGAAAATGTCAGAGGAAAGGACGTTTTTGTTGTTCAATCTGTCTCTCCCCCTGTAAATGAGAATTTGATGGAATTATTAATTATCCTTGATGCCTTAAGGAGGGCCTCAGCCTGCAGGATAACCGCGGTAATTCCTTATTACGGCTACGCCCGCCAGGATCGAAAGGATCAACCACGCGTACCCATTACTGCTAAGTTGGTAGCAAATCTTTTAACTATGTCAGGGGCAAATCGTATTCTAGCTTTGGATTTACACGCTGGACAGATTCAAGGATTTTTTGATATCCCCCTAGATCATCTCTATGCTATAAATGCTTTCGTGGCTTATTTTAAAAAAATAAAACTGGGCAATTTAGTAATTGTTTCTCCTGATGTAGGAGGGATAAAGATGGCTCGGGCTTATGCTAAAAGATTTCATGCCGGCTTGGCAATTGTGGATAAAAGAAGAGATAATCCTGACTCTATAGAGGTGATGCATATTTTAGGAGAAGTTAAAGGTAAAAGCGTTATTATCGTTGATGATATAATTGCTACAGGCAGCTCTTTAGTGGAAGCAGCAAAAGCTTTAAAGACGCAAGGCGCAAAGAAAATTTATGCTGCTATAACTCATGGTATTCTATCGGCTGATGCTGTAGAAAAAGTGGAAAAGTCCGTGATTGATTCTTTGGTGATTACTGATTCTATTTTTTTAAAGGAAGGAAAAACAAGCAAAAAAATAAAAGTTGTTTCTACGGGAAGGCTTTTTGCCGAGGCAATAAAAAGAATCCATTGTGAGGAATCGATAAGTGTCCTTTTTGATTCTGTAGGCAGGTGATATGGAAAGAATAAAACTTACAGCTAATTTTCGAGAAAAAACAGGCAAGAAAGAAACGAAAAAAATAAAAAGAGAGGGAAGTATCCCTGCTATCTGTTATGGCAAGGATATAAATATTCCTATCATACTAACTCACTCCACCCTAAAAATTTTACGCTCAATACATTTCTCAGAAAGTACAATAATTGATATGGAAATAGTTGATTCCGCTAAATGTTTAAACGAGGCTAAGGGCGCGAAAGAGAAAAAGGTTTTTGCTGTTCTTATCAAAGATTTGCAGGTGCATCCTCTTAGCGAGGAAATTACTCATATTGATTTTATGAAAGTTTCTCTTGATGCGGCAATAATAGTAAAAGTTCCTTTGTCTCTTAAGGGGGAAGCAAAAGGAGTCAAAGAAGGCGGAGTATTAGAACAGATTTTATGGGAGTTAGAAATTGAGGGGCTCCCCCTGGATGTTCCGCAAAATTTAGAAGTGGATATTTGCCATTTAGAAGTTGGTCATTCTTTGCATGTGGGCGATATAAAAATTGCCGATAACTTAAAAATTATAACTTCTTCCAAAGAACCTTTCGTTACTGTAACAGCCAAGCTTGAGGAAGTAGAGGAAACAGGAGAAGCCCTGGCGCAGGAACCTGAATCTAAAGAGCCTGAAGTCATAAAGGAGAAGAAAGATAAAAAAGGAGAAAAAGAGGAACGTTAACCCAAAATTTGCAATAGAAATGTGCCTTTGTCTTAACATGTTCAATAACGACTCGACACAAAAAACGCAGGCAAATTTTGGGATTACCCTGCCATTTTCCAAAGTTTCCATGACTTCGGCAGGAAATTTTGGCGGCAGCCCTGCGGGCAGATTTTGCCTGCGGAGTGTACTTCGTAGGCAAAATCTGGGTTAAAGTGAAGATTATCTTTGGTTTGGGTAATCCCGGCTTCCAATATAAGAATAATCGGCACAATGTGGGATATATGGTGGTTGAGGAATTAAGAAAAAAAGAAAAAATACGCTTACGAAGGAGTTTTAAATTTTCAGCATTTTTAGGTTTAGGTAAAATTGGAAAGTCGGATGTAGCTCTTGTTGAACCTCGTACTTTTATGAATAATTCTGCCGTTTGCGTGAAGAAAATTTTAGATAACTACAAAATTTCTCCTAAAGATTTTTTAGTGGTTTATGATGATGTTGATTTGCCTTTGGGGACAATGAGATTTAGAAAAAAGGGTAAGGCAACTCACCGTGGGATTTCTTTCATAATTGAAAGTTTAAATGGTGAGGAGGTAAACAGGTTAAGAATAGGGATAGATAAACCGGGAACGGGAGACCTGTCTAATTATGTTCTTTCCGATTTTTCTTTTCAAGAAAAAGAAATCCTCAAAAACGTTATTTCTAAGGCGGCTTCAGCTTGCATAGATTGGGTTAATTTTGGCGCCGATTTTGTAATGAGGAATTACAACAGAAAGGATAAAGGATAAAAGTAGAGGTGTAAAAAATGAATAGAATTTATGAAAGTATGTTAATTTTAAGGGTAGATTTAGGAGAAGGCCAAAGAGAGGAGATTTGCCAGAAAATTACGGAAAAAATAGAGAATTTGGGAGGTAAATTGGAGGAAACTTGCGTTTGGGCAAAGGAAAGAAATTTTTGTTATCCCATAAAAAGCAGAGGGGCGAAAAAGGAAAGGTGTTATAAAGGTTGTTATTGGCTTATAAATTTTACCTTAGATACGGATAAGCTTTCTGATTTAAAAGAAACAGTAAGATTAGAAGAGAGGATATTAAGAAATCTTATCTTGGTAAAAGGAGGTAAGGATGGTTAATCTTAATCAGGTATTTTTAGTTGGTAATTTGACTAAAGATCCGGAATTACGTTATATCCCTTCGGGGGTGGCAGTAGCTACTTTAAGGATTGCCGTAAACACACTTTTTAAGGATAAGAGCGGCCAGGCACAAAAGGATACTTGTTTCATTAATGTTGTGGTTTGGGCGCAAACAGCAGAGGCTTGTAATCAATATCTGCAAAAGGGAAGGCAGATTTTTGTAGAGGGCAGACTTCAGTCAAGATCCTGGCAGGATAATGAGGGTAAAAATAGAAGCATAATTGAAGTGAGAGCGGCAAGGGTTCAATTTATGCCTCAAGGAGTAAAGGAAAATCCAAGAGAAATAGATTTAGGAGAAGAACCGGAAGAGCTCGTAAATTTAGAAAATAATGCGAGCCAGGAGCCAAAAGAAGAAATTGTCCCTCGCGCCTAGATATCTGAAAAATCTCTTGCGACATTTTTCAGAAGCGCTTCGGGATCAATTCGCCCGTGCAATTTATGTTCGCCCGCAGCTTCATAAATTGCGGGCTCATTGAGAGGTTAATAAGGGATGAAAGGAAGGCAGAAGACAATATCGCAGTTTAAAAAAGATTGTATTTTTTGCAAAAAAGAAGTGGACGTAGACTATAAGAATATCGAGCTGCTCTCTCGTTATGTTTCTTCTAAGGGAAAAATATTTTCCCGGCGCATTAGCGGCAATTGCGCTAAACATCAGAGAGTGTTAACAAAGGAAATTAAGCTGGCAAGATTTTTGAGTTTAATCCCATATGTAGGCAGAGGTTTGGTAAGATGAGTAAGAAAGGAAGGGCTGGGTGAAGGTAATTCTTCTTCAAGCAATAGGGAAATTGGGTAAAGTTGGAGATACTATGGAGGTTAAGAGAGGATACGCCCGCAATTATCTTTTCCCTAAGGGTTTTGCTCTTGTTTGCACAAAAGAGAATTTTAAAAAATTAGAAGAGATAAAAAAGAGAAAAATTAAACTTGCCAGCAAGGAGAAGGAGTCTTTTTTGGCATTGAAAGAGAAATTAGAGAAAATACCTGTAACTATTATCGCGAAAGTTAAAGAGGAAGATGAAATTTATGGTTCAGTCGGCGAGCAACAAATACTGAAATCCTTGAAAGAAGAAGGGATAGAACTGAATAAAGGAAAGATAGCCTTAGAAGAGCCTATAAGAAAGTTAGGAGTTTACAATTTAAAAGTAGATTTGTGTCCTGGAGTAGAAGCAAGCCTTCGTGTTTGGGTAGTAAAAAAATAACAAACGCAAAATGAATCCTCTAACAGCTTCTCCTCAGTTAGATAAACTTCCTCCCCAAAATATAGAAGCAGAAATGGCAGTTTTGGGGGCAATGCTTATTGATGAAGGGGTGATTCCTGAAATCTTAGAAGTAATTGAGGAAGTCTCTTTTTATAGGCAGGAGCACAAAGTAATTTTCGCCAGTATTATATCTCTTTTTGATTCCCGGAAGAAAGCAGATATTCTAACCGTATCAGAAGATTTGAATAGAAAGAAAATGGTGGAGCGGATAGGAGGAGTTGCTTATCTAGCTACTTTAACGGATTTTGTTCCTACTTCCGCCAATGCCGTCCATTATGCCCGTATAGTTAGAGAAAAGAGCGTTTTGCGTTTTTTAATTAATAGCGCTACCCAGATTGTTTCCTTGGTGTATAAGGGGGAAGAGGAAGCTAATAGTATTTTAGATAAAGCGGAGAAGTTGATTTTTGATATAAGCGATCGGCGCATTGAAGGAGGCTATGTCCATATAAAGGAAATTATTAAGGATGGGATAGAGCTCATTGAATCTTTATACCATAAAAAATCTCACATTACCGGCGTTCCCACAGGATTTATGGATTTTGATATTAAGACTGCCGGGCTGCAGAAAGGAGATTTAATAATTATCGCCGGCAGGCCATCTATGGGTAAAAGCTCTTTTGCTACTTCTTTGGCAGAGCATATGGCAGTGGAAGAGAAATTGCCGGTGGGATTTTTTAGCTTAGAAATGTCTAAGGAACAACTTATGCAAAGATTTTTATGCTCTCAGGCAAGGGTTGATATCCATAAATTAAGGACAGGTTTTCTTGTTCCTTCCGAATGGCCCATTCTAACCAGTGCTGCCGGCCGGCTTTCTGAAGCGCCGATTTATATTGATGATACACCGGCGATAAATGTTTTTGAGTTAAGGGCTAAGGCAAGGCGCTTAAAAGCTCACCACAACATTCAGCTTATTATTGTGGATTATTTACAGATGATGAGGGGTCTGCGCCGGGGAGACAGCAGACAGCAGGAGATATCAGAGATATCTCAAGCTTTAAAGACATTAGCTAAAGAGTTAAAAATTCCCTTAATTGCCGTAAGCCAGTTATCCCGGGCAGTAGAATCTCGTTCCGATCACCGCCCTCAGTTATCTGACTTAAGAGAATCAGGGGCAATTGAGCAGGATGCTGATGTGGTAGTTTTAATTTTGAGAGAAGAATATTACAATCCTACTTCGGAGAATAGAGGAGTCGCGGAGGCAATTATTGCTAAACAAAGAAACGGTCCCGTGGGGAGTGTATTTTTGGGATTCATAAAGGAGTATATGAAGTTCGTTAATTTATCTAAGCATAAGGAGGATTAACTGTGAAGAAAAAAAACTTTATAATATTTTTAACGCGAAGGTTTTTTCCATTTTTATTTCTTTTCTTTTTTATTCCTCAGGGATTTTCCCAGGATTTGATTTCGCATTTAAGAGTGGAGGGAAATAAAATTGTCAGCGAGGCAACAGTCGTTTCCAAGATAAAAACACGCAAAGGCATTGTTTTTAATGAAAACATCATCAATGAGGACGTAAAGAACCTCTATTCTACCGGTTTCTTTGAGACTGTAGAAGTAGAAAAGCAAGAGTCACCGCAAGGAGTTGTAATTACTTTTAAACTTAAGGAAAAGGCGGTTCTTAAAAAACTTACTATTGGAGGCTGCCGTTTTATTGGGAAGAAAAGAATCGAAGAGGCGATTGAAATAAAAGAAGGCGCGTTTGTTGATGAATATAAGTTAAAGGAGGCTGTCAGTAAAATAAAAGGTCTTTATGCTAAGAAAGGTTTTACTCAAGCAAATGTTACTTACAAAGTGGATGTTTCTCAAGAGTTAAATGAAGCCCAGGTAAAGTTTAGCATAGAAGAGAAGAAAGTTTTGAAAGTAAGGAGAGTGTCTATTTCGGGAAATAAGAGTATATCCAGCCGGAAGATAAATAAACTTCTAAAGACAAGGAAGGCATGGCTCTTTAATCGGGGAATTTTTAAAGATAGTGTTTGCAGCGATGATTTAGAGAGAATAAAGGATTTTTATCAACGTCAGGGTTTTAGTGATGTAAGCGTAGATAAAAATGTAAGTTTTGAGAAAAAGGGTGTTTATGTAACGATTACCATTGATGAGGGAAGGCGCTATTATATAGGGGAGATAACAATAGAGGGCAATGTTGATGTTCCACTTGGGGCGTTAAAGCGGGCCGCGCAGCTGGGACAGGGAGATGTTTTTAGCGAGCAGGGGATTTATGAGGATTCTTCAAAAATAAGAGAAGTTTACGTGGAGCGAGGCTATATATTTTCTCAAGTTAAACCTTTGTCTGTATTTAATTTAGAGACCGAAAAAGTAGATATTACCTATAAAATTGTCGAAAATGAAGTTGCTTATGTAGAAAGAATAAATATTAGAGGAAATATAAAGACTAAAGATAAAATAATTAGGAGGGAATTACGAATTTATCCTGGTGATAGGTTTGACGGGGGAAAGATAAAAAAGAGCAGGCAGCGCTTGGAGAATTTAGGCTTTTTTGAGGAAATAAGGTTTGGTACAGAGCCAGGCTCTAAGACCAACTGGGTTAATTTAGATGTGGAGACGAAAGAAACAAAGACAGGATATCTAAGCTTTGGGGGAGGATATAGTTCCATAGATGAGTTTATGGGATTTGTGGAGATAAGGCAGCGTAATTTTGACTATAAGAATTTTTCTACCTTTACCGGGGCCGGCCAGGATTTAAGTTTAATGGCGAGTATAGGGACTTTAACTGAGCACTATCAGTTAAGTTTTACTAATCCCTGGATATTCGATCAGCCGGTTTCTTTTGGTTTTGACGGATACAAAAAGGGGCATAGCCGGGAAGAGAATGTAGGATATGCCTACGAGCAGGATATAAGAGGCGGGGCAGTACGCTTAGGAAGAGAATTCAACGATAATTTAAAGGCAGGAATTGCTTATCGCCTTGAGAGAATAAAGATTAGCGATGTAAGCACTGCTACCCAAGAGCTTAAGGATGAGGCAGGGATTAATGATTTAAGCAGTGTGGAATTCAATTTGAGTTTTGATACGCGGGATAATGTTTTTAGTCCTTCAAAAGGAATTAGTTTTCTCAATACTTTGGGAGTTACCGGCGGCTTTTTTGGAGGAGATAAGGATTTTATCAAGAATTTTACGCATTTGAGCCTGTTTTTTCCATTAATAAATAAATCTGTAATAGAAGGAAGGCTGCGCGCTGGTTTCGCTGATCCCTTTTCGAATACTCAAAAAGTGCCAATTTACGAAAGGTTTTTTGCCGGAGGCGCTTCTACCATCAGAGGTTATAATGAAAGAAAGGTTGGCCCGATAGATTCCGTAACTGAGGATCCCATTGGAGGAGAGGCAATGTTTGTAGGTAATATAGAGTACACTTACCCTCTAGCCGATTTCCTTAAGCTGGCTACTTTTTTTGACACGGGAAATGTTTGGAAGAAAAACAGTAATTTTTTAAATGGCGGGTTAAAATCAAGTGTTGGTTTGGGGTTAAGAGTTAAGACTCCCATAGGCCCGGTAAGTGTTGATTATGGCTGGCCATTAGATACGGAGCCGGGGGAGGAAGGTAAACAGGGAAGATTTCATTTTAGTATAAGTAGAGGCTTCTAAGAGCTTACAGGATTAAGGATTAAGGATTAAGTATTAAGGATTAAGTATTAAGGATTAAGAGAGAAGAATATCTTACTTTATCCTTATCCCTTTAACCTTTATCCTTATTAAGAAGGGGGGGAAATGAAAAGATTGTTAGTTGTGTTGTTGAGTTTGGGGTTAATAGGTTCTTTTTCTTTTACGGCTAAATCTGCCGAAATAAAGATTGGTTATGTTAATATCTTTGAAATTTTTAATGAATATGGTAAAACCAAGGAATACGATGAGATGTTAGAGAAAAAAAAGCAGGAGGAAGAAAAGAAACTGGATACGAAAAAGAAAGAAATAGAAAAGATGCAAGGTAAGTTAAGTTTACTTAAAGATAAAGAACAAGATAAAGAACAAGAAAAAATCATTCAAGCAAAGGAAGAGTATTTGGAGCTAAAAAGGCAGGTGTTCACAGATTTAAAAGAAGAAAGAGATAAAAAGATGGAAGAAATATTTGGGGACATAAATAAGGTAATTAAGGATTATGCCGAAAAGAATAAGTTTGATTTAATTATTAATGAAAATGGCCTCCTTTATGGGAGTAAAACCATGGATGTAACCTCACAAATTTTGGAGTTAGTCAATAAAGAAAAGAAAAAATAAATCCCGCCCCTTTCAACAAGGTGTTAAATCCTGTTGAAAGGAAAAAGGAAAAGAACCTATCCCGCTGCAAACAGTGGAGTATTAAAAAGGGGCGGGATAAAAAGCTCAAGTCTCATTGAAATGAAACTTACGCTGGAAGAAATTGCCAAAGTTACAGGAGGAGAATTATTTGGTGAGGCGGGTATTATTATTACCGGTATATCAGGGATAAAAGAAGCAAGAAAGGGAGATATAACTTTTTTAGCTAATTTTAAATATGCC
>JAHJHM010000240.1 GCA_018823915.1 Candidatus Omnitrophota bacterium | reverse complement strand
TTTGATGATAACCATATGATTGTAGAGAACGTTTTTATAAAAAGCGCTAAGTATTTCTCTGAGTTTTTTAAAGGGTTTGTAACCAGTTATCCAATCCCTAAGGGAATGTGCCGGCCGCTTTTGATGTTAACCTTTGGGTTTAATTACTCTCAAGGTGGCCTTTCCCCTATAGGATACCATATCATAAATATCCTTTTTCATTTCCTAAACGCCTGCTTGCTTTACTTTCTCTTAAAGTTTTTAAATAAATCCCGCTCGCCTGCTGCGCAGGGGCGGGATAAAAGTGTACCTCGGGGGTTAATGTTCATTATCACTCTCTTATTTGTGGTTCACCCTTTAAATACAGAGGCAGTTACCTACATAAGCAGCCGTTCGGACTTAATGGTTACTTTCTTTATACTCTCGGGTTTCTTTCTCTATTTAAAAGGCAAGTACACCTTAACCTGCTTGATGTACATAGCGGCATTATTAACTAAAGAGACAGCCTTGTGTTTTCCGATCTTAATTCTTGGGTACTACTTATTATTTCATCATTCCAATTCCCATTTGCCTCGCTCTCTTTGCCTAAAGGATAAAAAAATTATCTTTTTCATTGTCTCTTTAATAGCTATTACCCTATCTTACTGCTACTATTATGAAACATTCTACTCTGGGGGGCTCTCCACTGGCAATCCCCGCTCTCTACTTTCTAACACTCTGATCCAATCTTGGGTTGCTTTTTTCTATTTAAAATTGTTTTTATGGCCCTGCTCCTTGAATATTCTTCATTGGAACCCTTCTTTAACCTCTCTTTTTCAAATAGAAGCATATCTTGCTCTTCTGGGACTAACCAGTCTAATTATTTTAATTTTTATTCTCAGAAAGGCTTATCCTTTAGTAAGTTTGGGGATATTTTGGTATACTACATGGTTACTTCCTAAATTCTATGCCCGCCTTGACTTTGTTGCTTGTGAACATCACTTCTATCTCCCCAGCATAGGAGCATATATTGTGTTAACGGTTATTCTAAGCAGTCTTTACTTAAAGCGTAAAAAATATTTTCTTTACATAAGTGCGGGGGTAATTTCCCTATTCTCCCTCCTTACTTTTTTAAGAAATTACGAATATAAAGATGCCGTATTATTCTGGAAGATTTCGAGTCAAAGGAATCCCAAATCCGCTTATATCCATAATGAAGTAGGTAGGGAGTACTTAAAAAGAAATAAACTAAACCGGGCGGAAGGAAAGTTTAAAAAAGCGCTAATGTTTTCAAAAAGAGCAGCGGATACCATAATCAGCAAAAAAATGCTTAGTGCTGTTTACTACCATAAAAAGAATTATCACCAAGCAGAAAAATTACTTAACGAATTACTTAAGTTAAACCCTCCTCCTCCGGGAACATATGAAGGCTTAGGAAAAATTTATTTGGAAATGGCTAAAGAAAAAGAAGCAATTACTTTCTGGAATAAAGAATTAAGCCTTTATCCTCAACGGCCAAGCATATATGTTCAATTCGGCCTTTATTATTTGAAAAAAAAAGAATTTATCAAGGCAGAAGATTTTTTTCAAAAAGCAAGACAAAAAAATCCTGACTTCTACTTAAGCTACTATGGCTTGGGTAAAATATGGGAAAATAATAAAGATTACGATAAGGCAATCAAGTATTATCAAAAAGCTCTTTCTCTTAATCCCGCCTGCGCCTATTCCCATTATGCTTTAGGCAGGCTTTATGGGAAAATGGGAAATTTTCTTGCTTTAGGAGAGCTTGAAAAAACAATAGAATTAGATAGTAACTTCGCTAGAGCCCACAACGATTTAGCTGTTCTCTACGCCTCAATGAACCCTCCTAACTGGGAATTAGCGAAAAAACATATTGAAATTGCTAAAGCTCTAGGTTACTCTGTAAAGAAAACTCTGCTAAAAGAGATAGGAGATGGAGAATTGAAAAACAGATGATAGATTATAGATACTGGATACTGGATTCTAGATACTAGAATCTTTAACTTCTATTTAAAACTATGCAATCAAAAACCAAAGAATA
This sequence comes from Candidatus Omnitrophota bacterium, assembly GCA_018823915.1. Classification (GTDB taxonomy): domain Bacteria; phylum Omnitrophota; class Gorgyraeia; order Duberdicusellales; family 4484-171; genus JAHJHM01. The sequence goes on along the minus strand of JAHJHM010000240.1, from coordinate 3,565 downwards.
CGTATTCATTCTTCTATTGGCAATTGTTTCTTTTATCGTTTACGCGAGCTCGCTTCATGCACCCTTCATATTTGATGATAACCATATGATTGTAGAGAACGTTTTTATAAAAAGCGCTAAGTATTTCTCTGAGTTTTTTAAAGGGTTTGTAACCAGTTATCCAATCCCTAAGGGGATGTGCAGGCCGCTTTTGATGTTAACCTTTGGCTTTAATTACTTACAAGGTGGCCTTTCTCCTGTGGGGTACCATATCGTAAATATACTTTTTCATTTTCTAAACGCCTGCCTGCTTTACTTTCTTTTAAAGTTTTTAAATAAAAGTATACCACGGGGATTAATATTCATTATCACCCTCTTATTTGCGGTTCACCCTTTAAATACAGAGGCAGTTACCTATATAAGCAGCCGTTCGGACTTAATGGTTACTTTCTTTATAATTTCAAGTTTCTTTCTCTATTTAAAAGGCAAATATACATTAAGCTGCTTAATGTATGTGCCGGCATTATTAACTAAAGAGACAGGGCTTGTGCTTCCCATTTTGATTTTGGGGTATTACCTGCTCTATCAATTTAAAAACATAATTTGTACTTTTAAAAATAAAAGGGTTGTATTTTTCTTTGTTTCTCTATTTATAGTTACTCTCTTCTACCTTTATTATAAAAAGTTGTACTTTGCCCCAATTACTCCGGGCAGCTCAAGGCCTATATTTTCTAATATCTTAACTCAAAGCTGGGTAACTTTTTCCTATTTAAAATTGTTTTTATGGCCGGATAATCTAAATTTTCTTCACTCTACCCCGGATTTAACCTCTATTTTTCAAATAAAAGCCAACTTTGCTTTTATGGGGATCATCGCCTTAATCATTGTTATGTTTATCTTAAGAAAAAGAAAAAACCTCTTAAGCCTGGGGATATTATTATATTTGGTGGGGCTATTGCCTAAATTTTATGCCACTTTAAAAGTTCCTTTTGCTGAACACCATTTTTATCTTCCCAGTATAGGAATTTATATTCTTCTATTAGCTCTCTTAGAAAAATTATACTTAAAGCAAAGAAAAAATTTCTTGTATCCGGCAATAGGAGTTATTCTTGCATTGAGCGCTTTAACATGGGAAAGGAATTGCCAGCTTAACCGTCCTCTTTGGGTGTGGAAAATAGGTGTAGAAAAAGAGCCCAAACATATAGGGAACTGGCTGAATTTAGGGGTAGCCCATAAAGATAACGGGAATATAGAAAAAGCAAAAGAAATTTTCCAAAAAGCTCTGAGTGTTTTTAATGAAGATAAAGACTGGCAGGCAGGTTTATATGTAAATTTAGCAGGAATACACTTTCTTGAGGAAGAACACAAAGAAGCCTTTAAGCTTTTGGATAAGGCATTAGGTTTAAATCCAAAAATCCCCAGAGTTTGTCAAATTTATAGCAGCATGGCCAATATTTATGAAAAAGAAAACCAGGAGGCTCAGGCAATAGAATACCGCAAGAAAGCATTAAAATTAAACCCTTATGCCTGGGAAATATGCCAAAAATTAGCAAGAGCATTCATAGAAAAGGCTAAGACCCCTCCTTTAAAGGTATCAGGAGGGCCCCTTCGGCCTGTGGATAACTTCATAGAAGCTAAAAAATATATAGAAAAGGCAGAAAAAATTAACCCCCATCACTTCTATAGTTATTTTTTATTAGGCGTTATATATGAAAAAGAAGGGAAATTAGAAAAGGCAGCAACTTTTTATAAAACATCCATTGAATTAAAAGCTGATTGGTTTTACTCTCATTATTACCTATGCTTGATTTATATAAAATTAAAAAATCCTTTGTTTATAAACGAATTAGAAGAAACGATTAGATTGAATCCTGATTTTGAACCGGCGCTATCCCTTTCTAAATTTATCCTTAAATAAGTGTCGCCGGATGGAAATAAGGCCAATTATGAGCCCGAGATAATACACCCATACCATATAAAAAGAGAACCTATATTCGAAATAGGAAAGACGAAACGAACCAAGCGCCTCTGTTAGAGAAATAAACCAGGATATTCCTAAAGAAAGGATAGCGCCTATCGACTGCGCAATAAATCCTAAGGCGGAAAAAATAATAAGCAGGAAACCGATAGTTAAAAGCAAAGTAAAAAATGGAATTAAAACTAAATTATAAAATACGCTTAAAAGATATATCCGTCCGAAATAATATGAAATCAACGGAGTAAGAAAAAGAGTAACGCAGAAAGAGCAAGAAAACAAACCCCAAACATAGCCAAGAAGCCGGTTCGCGAAAGCTTTAATGGGAAACATTTTAAACCAAACGATTAGCGCGAATACCGCCAAATAAGACAACTGAAATCCTACTTCAAATAATGCCAAAGGATTCATAATAAGCGCGCACAAGCCTGCCAATCCCAAAGAATTCAAAAGATTTACTCTGCGCTTTGCAAAGAATCCCGCCGAGAAAAAAGAACACATTAATGCTGCCCGCAATGTAGACTGAGCCATTCCGGTAAGGAAAGTGTAGACCAAAAGAAATAAAACAGAAATTATTAAGCATTTTCTAAACGGCAAATAGAAAAGTCTAAGAGTAAAAAATAACATCAAAGATATAAATCCCAGATGAAGGCCGCTCAAGGCTAATAAATGAGCAACTCCCGCGTTTGTCAGTATTTGTTTTTCATCCTCCAGAACTTCTCTCCTTCCCAGTAATACTGAGGCTAAAAATCTATACCCCTGTGGCTTAAGATTATTTTTAAATACACCAAGAAGATAATTTATGGTTTTACGAGCATATCTATCCCAAAAAGGACTCGGCAGTCTTCTAATCACAGCGCCTTTCTTAACCCAGAAAGTGTAAAAATCCCTGTCTTGATAATTCCGCCGGCTAAATTTTCCTGTGACTTTATAAGAATACAAATACTCCAGGCTGCGGGTATAATCCCGTACATAAACTTTTTTATTAAACGGCAGGATTACGGCGTAAAAAGTGTTGCCGGTTGACTTCTTAAGGGGTAAACTGATTGTCTTAAGCGGCCATACTCCTTCCCGGCCGACATAGGTATCTATTGCCTGGCTGCGCTTTGCCTGAGGGATAACCCACAATCCCCCTAAAAAGAAAAAGAGCAGCAAAATACAAATATCGGAACAGAAAAAATTCTTCCTTTTATAAAAAAAATAAATGAGGACTAAAGAAACTAATGAAAAAATTATAAATAATAACGGGTGTGGAAAACGAAAGCCAAAAGTAATCCCCAAGGCAAAGATAAGAAAAAGCCAAAAATTCAGTAATCCGGCCATAAATTAAAACTCAATGCAATCTTTAATTGCCTGGAGTTTCTTTTCTCCGATCCCCTTGACTTTTCTTAAATCCTCTGGGGTTTTGAATTCTCCATATTGATTGCGGTAGTCGATTATACGGCGGGCGATTACTTCTCCTATGCCGGGAATTCTTTCTAATTCTTTTTGAGATGCTTTATTAATGTTAATGGGAAGCTGCTTAGAGCTAAACTCCGGGGATACCTTTTCGTTTACCCCGTTAGAGATAGTCTGCCTAAGGCAGACGTCAAAGCCTTGAGATGGGTTATC
>JAHJHM010000026.1 GCA_018823915.1 Candidatus Omnitrophota bacterium | reverse complement strand
GAGGGAGTAATTATGCCGTAAATTAAACTAAAAACAGCAGCTACACCCAATACAACTAATACTATTAATTTTTTCTTCTCTTCCATCATATCCTCACTCAATGTATATATCCAACACCAATTTTGTTTTTAGTTTACGAGCATCTCTACTCTCAGGGATTATATAAAATTCATTCACTGTGACTAAACTCTTCTCTAAATCATCCACTGAGCCTAAAAATATACCTAAATCCCCAAAGCTAGACTCTATCTCCATTTCTATAGGAAGAATTTCACAAGTTGCCCATTCACACTTCTCTACTGCTTTAGGAGTAATTGAGAGAAAATTAATACCGTTTAGCTTACCTTGTCTGGTTAATTCATTTATAGCCAGAGAGGTTTCTCCGGGAGCTACCGGGCCTCTTCTAATATCAGTTACCTTTAAAAAACTCATTGCTTCCTGAGCTTGACATATCTCTTCCTCCGCAACTTTACATTCTGCGCGAACTGTCTTTAATTTTCTTGCCAAAGGATGATATAAAAAAAGATACAGCCACAACCCCACAATTACTATTACAGCACCTACAATTATAACTACCTTCTCCCTTATCACCTTTCTCCTTTCTGCGCTAATCTGCGTTTCTTAGAAATCTGCGTGTATCTGCGTGTTCAATCAATCCAACAGCTCAGCTCAAACTCATTAGTTTCCTTTTCTTTTATTTGACGGGTAGTAACCAATTTTACACCTTTGAATACATCCTTTTCTAAAATAAAGATAAACTTAGACAAAGACTCTCCCGAAGCATTGGAAACTATAATCCCCCGCAGCTTAATAGCTTTATCCTTCATGGATAATTCTGTAAGATAAATATCATCAGGAATAATATTGCTCAAACTCTTAAACACATCTTCCCAGTATGGTTCATCAGCCAATATCTTATTTGCTAAACTGAAAACTTGAGCATCCTTAACATAATGGCGCAAACTCAAAAACCCGTGCTTAGCCGTAGAAATTCTTTTTTGGAAATTATTCAAGGAGATTCTCATCCCTATGTACAAAAAAACAAGAGTAAGAATAACTACCGCGGTTGTTGCCGCAAAAGTTGTGCGTTTAACTTTATGCTTTGTCTCCTGTTTAATCTCCGGGGGCAAGAGATTTATCCCTTTTCCTTTGCTTAATGCCCCTCCTAAGGCCGGGGCCAATTGAAGAGAAAAGTTATTTCCTTTAATATAGTCTCCTACCCTGCTTTCTACCTTTATCCCCTCTAAAGGCTCTAAACAGCTTACTTCTACCCCCAATTCCTGGTGGAGAAAATCAGCTAAACCTCTTAGATGGGCTCCACCGCCAGATAAAATTAACGAATTAATCGCTTCTGTACTCTGCTCGCGGTAATAATCAAAACATCTATCTATCTCGCTTACTAACTGGTCCAAAGGAGACCGAAGTATAGCGGAAATTTGCGTGGTAGAAATCTTCTCCTCGATCATCTCTCCAGCAGGTCCGGCAGGAATGCCAATCTCCCGCTTTATTCTCTCTGCTTCCGCTGGCGAAAGCTGAAGCCTGCCTTTATCAGAAACTAAACCTGTAGTCATAGCTTTGGTAAAATCGCCTCCGGCAACAGGAATTTTACGCTGGAATATTAAATCTTTTCCTTTTCCGCTTTGAGAGGAAAAAATAATCAACTCGGAAAAGCAAGCTCCAATATCAAGCAAACAGTTTACCTTCTCTCTAGGAAAAGCTCCCATTAATTTACTGCAAGCGTAAGAAACAGGAATAAATGAAGCTGGTTTTATCTTTGCCTTAGCTAACAAAGATAAATATTTTTCTATAGTTTTTTTAGGGGATGTTGCTACCAACACCTCATATTTTCTAACTCCTTTTTCCCAAACATCTCCCAGAATTTCAAAATCCAAAACAGCCCCACTAAGGGGAAACGGGAAATAATTCTTTGCCGCTAATTCTATCGCCTCTTTTAAGTCTGCTTTGGGCATATAGGGTAAAATTACATTTTTGAGAGCGGTTTTAGAACAATTTATGCTTACGATAAATTTAGACTTCTTAATATTAACCCCGGTGAGTAATTTTTGAAGGGCAAATAAAGTTTCTTTTTCTCCAGATTCTTTACCCTCGGTGGGAATTATTTCTTCTAAGCCCGCTTTAATTAAATGAAGACCGTCATCTTTTTTGATAAATTGAGCTAACTTTACAGAACTCGACCCAATATCCAAACCAACAATAAAATCCTTGGTAAATATACTCTTTGTCTGAGCAAACATTAAATTAAATTTTTCTTGCCACTTCATTGTCATATCTCACTTAATCCTTAGTAAATATTCAGTGAACCACGTCTGTTTTTTCTGAATATTCAGTGCAAAATGCAAATTGAAAATTGCATACCCTAACGGGCACAAGCAAGTTAAAATTATTTATTTTTCTTTGCCGTAATTACTAATTTTGCAATAATCT
>JAHJHM010000239.1 GCA_018823915.1 Candidatus Omnitrophota bacterium | reverse complement strand
GTAATTACTAATTTTGCAATAATCTCTATTATTTCTTCTATTTCTTTTAAGTTTATTTTGCATTTTTCACTTTGCAATTTGCATTTTGCAATAAAACGTACTTTACTGACTATTTACCGCGGCAGACCCTTCCAACTGATGTTTATACTGAGTATTGTCGAAACGCTTCAGGGCAAGTGCGCCTCGGATTCTTCCTCATTTTCCAAAAACTCATCCATATCCAGCCCTTTTGCCCTTACAGCCTTAATCTTAAGGCCGCTTGCGGTTTGAAACTTATGGATAGTTTCCAGAGAATAGTTTTGTTTGAAACGTTGGGAGATTTCTATATCCAGACCGGAACGGCCAAACTCAATGCCACCTCTAATAAAATTATCTCTTGATTTTATAGCTTCATCATGAGCCTTATCTCGTGCCTTTTGTGAAGACATTCCTTGGGCGGTATATTCTTCAAAACGGTTTTCCTCGTCAACCTCGTGGCGCAAATCTCCCAACTCCTCTTGAGAAGGATTAGTAATTCTATTTTTGGGAAAGAGGACCTTTTTTCCCTGAGCCGTTTGAATTATTATTGCCCCTATTCGTGATGTTTTTTCTTTCAACCGAATATTTTCTGGGACATCAACTAGAATTATTTTGTCTAACCATTTGTTTCTGCCCCCCTGATGTTATTGTCACTTTTTCTTTTTGCAAATAGCTTATCTCTTTTCTCTCAACCGCCTCATGCATTGCTCCAACAATAGGATCTAAATCTACCTCCCAGCCACGACATTTTTCAATATCCACATCTGCTTTCATCCTCGCCGGAGACGACGATTCACGCTCAACGCCTTGGGCAGTAAATCCTGTAATCCCTCCTGAATAATATTTCCTACGCAAATACTGGCGCGATGCCGCATCATAATCTTTTTTAATATAGTTATATACACCTTCTTTATATGCCTTCACATACAGGTTATAAACTTTCTCTTTAACATCTTTATCTTCCAAATCTATCCCTTCGATTTTCCCTTGGTCAATGTAGTATTGAAAAATTGAATCTTTTAACTTCTCCTTAAACCATGCCGCTAAAACAAAAGAATTATACATCTGGCGAAGCCGGGCAAAATTTCTCCCGTTATTAACCTCTTTTTCGACTTCGGGAATAATTATTTCCTTCATTACCCCTGCGGAAACTTGGCCTATCTGGCCGGCCTTATCGGTTCTGCTATCTTCTTTAACAATTTTGTTTTCCTTTGCTGCCAAGTAATCTTCTTCATGCATAACCTTTAACTTAGTTTGATGCACTAAAGCCACATTGCCATTTTCATACACCTTAGCGTTCTCCGGCACAATCCAAACTTTATTAAACGTGTCTATGCAAATTAGTTGTGCCGGCTATTTTGCGCACTTCCTCATACACTTTATTCCAATACTTCCTGCCTAATTTACTTTCGGGATAAGTCAACGAAGATACCAACTGCTTCAACACATAATCTTCCCCCAATAAATCCTTTCCGAGCTCAGTATGGGATAAATTCTTCGGGATTATCTTGTTTTCCTCATACGGCGATAAATTAACCCACAAATCTTCTTCCGGTATAGTCAACGCAGCTAAGAAATACTCCACCAACCGCCTTACCTCTTCCTCGCTAACATCTTCCTCATCCTCAGTATCAATAATAAACTCTAATTTAAACGGATCATTAGGGTCTATTTTTATTCCTTTTAGCACAGGAGAAGAGTGGATTTTTGATGTAGAGATTAGTTGTGTAGGTTTAGGCAAACCATAAACGGCTTGCCCTGAGCTTGTCGAATGGGCGGCTTCTGCTGTTTGGGATACGCCTAAGGAAGACTTTTGTAAGCCTTTATTTTGATTCACTAACAAAAACACTCCAAGCACAACGCACAAAGCAGCCCCTAAGCAAATAACCTCAAACGATAAACCTTGTTTTTTATTCAATCTCTTCTTGCCCATCCTCTTCTTTCCCTACAACCTATTTTCTATAAAAATAAAGATGAACTATGAATCAACTCGCCAATTTATTATATAAATATACCATATTGAGCTACTAAAAAACCATTAAACCCAAGAATTTTCTTAGGAATTCTGAAACCGCTTTCTTTTAACTTCGCTCTTTCTTACTACGAAGGATTTTTACGAATCGGAAAAGACGGGATTAAGAAAAAATCAGAAGGTATTTTAGAAAAGATTTATGATTGAGGGCGAAAAAAGGTAAATATTCAGTGAACCACGTCTGTTTTTTCTGAATATTCAGTGCAAAATGCAAATTGAAAATTGCATACCCTAACGGGCACAAGCAAGTTAAAATTATTTATTTTTCTTTGC
>JAHJHM010000238.1 GCA_018823915.1 Candidatus Omnitrophota bacterium | reverse complement strand
GATTATTGCAAAATTAGTAATTACGGCAAAGAAAAATAAATAATTTTAACTTGCTTGTGCCCGTTAGGGTATGCAATTTTCAATTTGCATTTTGCACTGAATATTCAGAAAAAACAGACGTGGTTCACTGAATATTTACAATACTATTAATAGCTAATGTATAGGACAGGTTTAGGTTTTGATATTCATAAGTTCAGTAAAAAGAAAAAAGATTTGATTTTAGGGGGGATTAAAATTCCTTCCACGTTTGGTTTAGAAGCAGTTTCCGATGGAGATGTAGTATTGCATGCAATAAGTGATGGTTTATGCGGGGCCTGCGGATTAGGAGATATCGGGGATTATTTTCCTCCTTCGTCTGGGAAATCAAAAGAGATAAAGAGCGAGAAGATAGCGAAATTCATCCTTAAAAAGATAGAAAAAAAATATAAGGTTTTTAATATTGACATAACGATAATTGCAGAGAAGCCTGTCCTCTCACCTTACAAAAAAGATATTCTGGATTCTTTAAAAAGGCTTTTTTCTCTTTCAGAGATAAATTTGAAAATAAAATCTAAAGAAGGGTTAAACATCTTAGGAGGGAGAAACGCGGTTGCCTGTTTTGCTATTGTGTTAGTAGAGAAATGTTAAAAGTATATAATACCCTAACAAAAAGAAAAGTTGAGTTTAAGCCTCAAAAGTTTCAGGAAGTAAAAATGTATAGCTGTGGAGTTACAGTATATGATCATTGTCATATTGGCCATGGACGTTCTCTTTTCACCTTTGAAGTTATAAGAAGATATTTAAGATATAAGGGGTTTGGAGTAAAGTTTGTGAGGAATATTACCGATGTCGACGATAAAATAATTAATAAAGCAAGACAATTTTCAAAAGAGAAGAAGATTTCTATCTGTGAAGCTTTTAACGAGGTGAAGCAAACCTATATAGATAGTTATTATGAGGATTTAAAATCGTTGAATATCCCTCCTGCTGATGTTGAGCCTTTGGCTACAGAGAATATCCTTCAGATGTCAGAGTTTATCCGTAACCTTATTGATAAAGGGTTTGCGTATGAAAGAGAGGGAAGTGTTTATTTTTCTATAAGAAAGTTTGCCCACTATGGAAAGCTTTCTGGTAGGAAAATAGACGATTTATTTTCCGCGGTAAGGATCGAACCTAATATTTCTAAGAAGGACCCTCTTGATTTTGTTCTTTGGAAAAGAAAAAAAGAAGACGAACCATCCTGGAATTCTTCCTTTGGAGAAGGGAGGCCTGGCTGGCACATAGAGTGCTCAAGCATGGCTTTAGAGTTTCTCGGTGAAACTTTAGATATTCATGGAGGCGGAGGAGATCTTATTTTTCCTCACCATGAGAATGAAATTGCTCAATCAGAAAGCCTAACTGGAAAACCATTTTCTCTTTACTGGCTTCATCACGGCTTGATTACCATAGAGAGAGAAAAGATGGCAAAGTCATTAGGAAATTTTGTCATCTTAAAGGAAATTTTAAAAAATTACCATCCAGAAAGCTTAAAACTTTTTTATCTCTCCGGCCATTATGCATCAGCACTTGATTTTTCTCCTGCTAAACTATCCGAATACTCAAGAGAAAGGGAAAGGCTATATATCGTCTACGATCGCATTAAGGATGTAGAAATTTTGCCCTTAAAGCATGAACGATTGATTAAATTAAAAGATGAGTTTGAAAGAGCGATGGACGATAATCTCAATTTTTCTCAGGCGAAGAGTGTTCTTTTTTCTATATCTTCTTTTTTGTTTTCTCTTGGAATAGGAGACTCTCTTCTAGGGGAGATTAAAAATTTGTTTTTTAGTATAGGAAGTATTTTTTCTCTTTTTGAAAACCAATCTTTACCAAATCAAGAGTTTAAAAACTATATTGAAGAGAAGATTCTTCAAAGAAAGAATTTAAGAGAAGAAAGGAAGTACCTTGAGGCGGATAAAATAAGAGAGGAGCAATTGGAAAAAGGAATAATTTTAGAAGATTTATCTGACGGAACAACGATTTGGAGAATTAGAAGATGATCAAGATAGTTTATGGTTGATGATTTATAGTCGATGGCTTAAGTAATATGAGCAAGAGAGCGGTTTTCATCACCATTGAAGGTTTAGAAGGCAGCGGTAAAAGCAGTGTGATTGAATTTTTGGAAAATCTTCTTCAAAGAAAAAAATTTTCCGTCAAAGTATTCCGCGAGCCAGGCTCAACGCGTATAGGAGAGAAAATAAGAAAGATTCTTTTGGATAAGAAGAACAAGGAAATAACTTCTCACACAGAACTTCTGTTGTACTTAGCGGCAAGAACACAGCTTATTGAAGAAAAGCTAAATGCGGCTTTATCTACTTATGATTTTGTTATTTGTGACCGTTTTTTTGATTCTACCCTTGTTTATCAAGGATACGCCGGTGGCCTTGGGGAATTAGTAGAGGCGGCAGTGAAATTGTTTTCTTTGGGGATTAAGCCCGACTTAACTATTGTCCTTGATTCTTGCGTAGAAGAAGGCTTAAAAAGAATAAAGAATAAAGATCGTATTGAAAAAAAGCCATTGGATTTTCATAAGAAAGTAAGGGATGGATATCTAAGACTGTGGAAAATTTATCCCGCGAGAATACGAATCGTTGATGCACGCACGAATTTGGAAGATATCTGTAAAAAGGTGGAGGAAATTTTAAATAGAGAAAGGTATCAAGCGAAAAAGTAGCAGCAAAGACTTAACCGGAAATCCTGGAAGTTTTTCTTTTATCGCCTGCATGTATTTATTGTAATTATTAAGAAAATAGAGAGCATCAGAGGATCTGATAGCATGGCTGCTATATTGTACTTCAAAAAGTTTTTCTGTAAGGTTTAAAAGAATATTTTCTCTTATGGAGAATTTCTGCTGGGCCGCATAGGTATATTTTAAAAGAGGAAGAGTTTCTTGATGCGGCAATCCAAGTACCCCTAGTACCTTTTTTATGTTTTCATAAAGGTTTATTATAAAGTTAGAAGGGCTTATAGAAACCAACTTCTTTAAATTAATTATTTTTATTTTTATTACAACATAGAATAGTAAAGAAAAAAAAGCTGTGATAGCTAAAAAAGAAAATAGAATCATTCCTAAGACTTTCAAGGGTGGAATAAACACGGAAATTTTTACGGGTAAACTTTTTATTTTCTTATACTGAGCATAAACTTCCGTTTCTCCTAATTTTTTTGCTTTAAATACTCCTTTATCCACCATCCTTAATATATTTTTATCTATTGGGAACCAATCAGCAAATTCTGTAATATCTTTTTTGGAATTATCAGTATAAAAACCGGTGGCTTTTATAGAAATGTTTTTTCCTATTTCTACATTGATTTCTTTGAGGTTTAGAGTTATGGATGTTAGTTTCGGTTCTTGGATAATTATCCAGGAAGGGTTACTTCTGACTTCTTTTAAATAAGCATATACGGTTGTTTCACCTAAGGCGAGGCTGGTAATATTACCAAGTTCAATAACCGCATTTTTAGGTTTTGAGCTTTCCCAAGCCACATGAGAAGTTACGTCTATCTGTGAACTATCAGAGTAAATTGCCGTGGCGGAAAGCTTGCCCTTTTCTCCCAAAGGGATACGTATAAGTTTGGGTTGGATTTTAACAAAATCTATCTTTGTTTCCGCAGGCAGAGTTTTTATTTCCTTTTTAATAGCACCAACTTTAATCTTTTCTTGAAATAATTTCTTTTTTTCCATTAACGCTAATTCTAATTTATACTCTAATAACTTTTCGAATATATCTTTAAAATCAAATTTTGTGCAAGCAGAGTCAAATTCCTCAATCTCATCCGAATCTTTAATCGTTTTATGCAATTTAAGAATCTCAGGCACCGTCATAGCTTCAGCTATATCCTTAGAAAAATTTAAAATCGTTTCTTCCCCCAAGCAGTTTTGATTTTTTATTTTTTCAATATTATCCTCAAGAATCCCCCTGGCAGCATTATAAAGTGAGTATATCTTCCAGCTCCTAAGTTCTTTAATTTTTTCTTTTAGCTCATTTTTAGTTGGGTTATCCAGGGGGGTTTTCTCTATCGTTTCTTTCAGAGATGTTACTGCCGAATTTATTTTCTCTAATTTTTCCTGGGATCCAAGAGTATTCATTGTTAATGAGACAGAAAGTTTTGTTATCGAACTGCTTTCCGTTTCATTTATTTTTTCCCGTATTTCATCGCGTAAGTCTCTATTCTCAACCGCAGCTCTCGTATCAACATATTTTTTAAGAAGAGCAATCTCTTCCCCTTTGCCCTTTTCTAATCCAGGGCCAGGCCTTCTTAAAAAATCCATCAGTCCTTCACGGGCTTTTTCTACTTCAAGCGTAACCGAAGATTTCCCAAAAAGAGAACTGAGCAATTTCATAGTTTTACTTTTCTCTTTAATTGATTTCGCGTTACGATTAAGAGTAATAATTTTTTCATTTAAAGCGTTTTGCAATTTGTAAAGTTTTTCTTCTATATCGATTTTTGCTGTTCCTAAAAACGGGTATTTGTATAAAACCATTCTGGGAGAAAATATGTTTTCTTTTAGCATAAATGCGAAGCTTAGACTTATAGCTAAAACAATAAGGCAGGAAGAATAAACTCTTGATATTTTCGAAAATGACGTATAAGAAGAAGCATCAAGATTAAATCTCAAAATTAAAATCCAAACGAATACATAAAGCACGGATAACGCTTTATAAGTATAAGTAGCTGTATTTACAAAAAAAGGGAAACATGCAAAGATAAACAAGGAGAGAATTTGAATACAGGCAAGATTTCTCTTGTTGTAAGAATTAAAACTGGCAGTAACTTTTAAAGCTAATATCCCTTTTAGGAGTATAAGCAATATTTCTTCGAAGAGAAAAGAAGAATTTAAGATTCCGTATACCATCCACAGAAAAATAAATAAAATTACAATGTTATTCGCGACTATATTTTTAAGCTTTTCTGCTTTATTTTTAGTAGACCAACTTAAAATAAACCCCCCTAAGGAGAGCAATGTACCCACAATAATAAAATGTTTGCTAAAAATTTCTTTGCTTATAAAAAATACTATAAAAACTAAAGAGTAAGTTAAAAAAGCAAAAGAATTTGGTATATTTTTTGTTTTCATTGGGGTGTTTGCAAGAATACTTCTTCTAGGTCATCGCCTTTGCAAAAAAAGAGGGCTTTAACTCCCGCGGCGTTGAATAATTTTATCGAATGTTGCTTCTTTAAAGCCTCTTTCTTTTTTTGAGATCCAGGATAAGATAAAAATGTGGAAGAAATTAATATCAAGGGGACAATAGAAATGTTACGGCTTTTTAGATAGAGAATCTCACCAATATCTTTCATATTTTTATCTGTAAGTAAAACAAAAACAGTAGAGTTGGAATGGATGTACTCAGAATATTCCTGTAGAAATTCTTTCAAATTTATTTTACTTTCTGCTTGAGCCAGCGCGCATAATTTAAATATTTCTTCTAAGTAACTTTCTCCTTTATTCGGAGGTAAATGATTTATTTTGCCTGTATGCGCCAGGATTTCTACAGATACGCCTTTTTCTATAAAATATTTAGCTAAAGATGCAGCTATTTTTAGAATATATTCAGATACTTTTTCATTACCTTTTCCCCAATCCTCGTCTTTATTTAGTATAAATACTATAGAAGCCTGATAAAAACTTTGTTTTTCGAATTCTTTAATTATTAGTTGATTTTTTCTTGCCGTAGATAACCAGTGAATTCTTTTTATAGAATCTCCCCGCTTGTATTCTCTTACTCCAAAAAAATTATGCTCATCTCCGGTAATAGAATTTGTTTCTACGCCAAACCAAGGTAGACTTCCTTTTACCAAGGCTGAAACCTTCTGTATTTTAAAAGTTTGAGGATAAACATAAACCTCTTTTTCCAAGCCGGCTATTTTTTCAATATAGAAGAAGCCTAAGAGGCCGAAATGCCGTATTGTTACAGGAGAAATGATATATTTACCTCTTTGTTGGCAAGTATAGTCATACTTTAGATTAAGCTTATTTCCGGGGCTAATTAAATCTAAGAATAAGGTTCTATCCGTTTTTTTATTAGCATATTCTAAGGAATCGCCTATTGTTGAGTTAATCAGAGGAAAGTATCCCTGATTATGGAGAGATAACTCTACGTGTAACGATTCTCCCGCGGTAAGTTTATTTTGAATAAGTCTAGAAATTTTTAATTTTTTTGCAGCTACAAGGTTGATCATTGAAAGAATTAAATCTATACTTAGAAGAATAAAAAGTAAGAAAAAGAAAAAATAGAATGTATCTATTTTTACTTTTATTCCAGAGACGAGAAAACATAATTCTGCGGTGATAAAAATTATAATTTTTGGTGAGATTTTAAACCCTAAAGAGGACATTGGTTTATGGCGTTAAGTGTCTGTTCTGAGAGCGTTAAATAATGGGGACTTTGTTCAACAAATTAGAAATTATACTTCTAGGTGTTAGTCCCGCCATAGAAGCTTTTGGGTCAAGAATTATCCTATGTCCTAAAACCCAAAAGGCAAGGTGGTATATATCATCGGGGATAACGTAATCTCTTCCTTCCAATAATGCCCATGCCCGGCCAGTCTGCATAAGAGCAATTGATGCCCGGGGAGAAGCACCAAGCTTTATGGTTTCCGTTTTTCTGGTAGCAGAAACCAGGCTTACAATATAATTCAGTATCTTCTCAGAAATTTCTATTTTTTTAATTTTCTCTTGCAGTTCTTTAACTTCCTCTAAATTTAAAACCGCGCTGATGGTTTCAATAGGATGAGTTGTTTTCTGCTCGTTAATAATTTTTATTTCTTCTTTAATAGATGGATATCCTACCCCTATTTTCATTAAGAACCTATCTATTTGCGCCTCAGGCAGGGGAAAAGTACCTTGAAATTCTATGGGATTTTGAGTGGCAATTACCATAAAAGGTTTATCCAGAGGAAATGATTGTCCATCTAAAGTAACTTTATGCTCCTGCATACATTCTAATAAGCTCGATTGTGTTCGGGGGGTGGTTCTGTTTATTTCATCTGTAAGAAGGATATTAGTAAATACCGGCCCTTTTCTAAATTCAAAATCTCCTGTTTTGGGATTGTAAATAAATCCTCCTGTAACATCTGAAGGAAGTAAGTCAGGAGTGAATTGAATTCTTTTAAAACCACCATCTATAGATTTAGCTAGGGCTAAAGAGAGCATAGTTTTGCCTACCCCAGGAACATCATCTATTAAAATGTGCCCATTGGTGAGAAGCCCAACAATTACTAGCTTTACCGTTTCTGTTTTACCTACAATGACTTTCTCCACATTTTTTATCAGAATATTTAACTTTTCCACGTAGTTTTCCATAATTTTTCCTCCTTTTTAAACAGTAATTATTTTGACCTATATATTATTATAGCCTATGTTTGCAAAATTTCTATAGAAAAATCTGACTATCAGTTCCTAATCGATTTATTCGCCAGACACACAGGGATTAAACGGTAACAAATTTCTTTACTCTTTTGCCTCTCTGTGTTAAATTAACATTAAAGCCAAAGCGCGTAAACATTAGCGGAGTACTTATTGTGATTAAAGAAGAAGAGAAAATTTTAGATTATTTTTCTCTCTTGAAAAAACGTAGAATTCTAGGTACGTCTTATCTTTTTATAGGAGATAATTTTTCTTTAGTTAAGGGGGTAGTGAAATTAATAAGCTGTTCAGAAAACGCTCTTTTTTGCGATATTTGCTGGGACTGTGAGAGGATAAACTCGGAAAATCATCCTGATTTATTCCTTATTGAACCCCAAAATTTTTCTATAACTATTAAGAGAATAAAAGAGAGCCAGGGTTTTCTCCAATTGAAGAGTTTTCATTCAAATAAAAAAGTTCTTATTATAAAAGGAGGAGAAAATTTAGGCCATGAGGCGGCAGGCGCGTTTTTAAAGACCCTGGAGGAGCCGCCAAAGAATTCTTTTATTGCCATTTGCGTATCTAAGCTGGAAGGGCTTCTGCCGACGATAGTTTCCCGCTGTCGAAAGATTTTTTTACCCTTTAAACAGACGGAGATCGATTCGTCTTCGATTCGTCTTGTCTCTCATTTTTTAAACGGAGAGAGGATTAAATTTAAGAACCGAAAGGAATTTTCTCACTTTTTATGGACACTTATTGTATCTTTACGTGATTATTTTGTTTTTCAAACTACCAATGGAAACAATCACTTGTTAAAAACAAGAGAAAACCAGGATTTTTTAAAACCTTACCGGCCAGAGGAAATGGAGGGTATTCTAGGAGATATTCTAAAAATTTATAGTATGCGTAATAATATTAATGAGAATTTGGCTCTTAATTTGATAAAGATGAAATTATAAACGCGGATATACGCAAATCCCTGCCTGCCGGCAGGCAGGTAACGCAAATATACGCGAATAAGATATTCATGATAGGTGGTGTGATATGAAATCTGTTTTAGTAAGATTGAGAGAAGCAGGGCAACTTATGACTTATCAGGTTAGTGAGGATGTAAGTATGGGTGATTATGTAATTGTAGAGGCGGACAGGGGTTTTGATTATGGAGAGATTATCGAAACAAACGAGATAGATTTTTTGCAAAATGGAGATGAAAGTTCTCTTAAAAGTATTATTCGTAAAGCTACCGTTGATGATCGCAAGCAGATAAAAGAAAATAAACAAGAAGCAAAGGGAGCAATGAAAACGTGTTCTCAGAAAATACGAGAGTATAAGCTACCCATGAAGTTGGTAGATATTGAGTATTCTTTTGATAAGAAAAAAATCGTCATTTATTTTACTGCCGAAGAAAGAATTGACTTTCGGGAGTTGGTAAAAGATTTAGCCAAGATTTTTAAAATAAGGGTAGAGATGCGTCAGATTGGAGTAAGAGATGAAACCCGGATTTTTGGGGGGATTGGCCCATGCGGTCAGGTTCTTTGTTGCGTGCGGTTTTTAAAAGGTTTTGAACCGGTAACTATGAAAATGGCCAAATTGCAAAAGCTTCCTTTAAGCGCTGGTAAAATATCAGGCATATGCGGCAGGCTCATGTGCTGCCTTTCTTATGAACATAAAGCTTATCGGGAATATTCCAAGGGGCTTCCTAAGGAAGGCCAGAATATCGATACTCCTTCGGGCAAGGGCAAAGTAGCTTCTGTAAATATTTTAAAAAGAATTGTCTATGTGAAATTGGAAGATGGCAGGATAGAGAAAGTTTTTTTTGAAAAAAGATGAGCAAATTTTACATAACTACTCCCTTATATTATGTTAATGCTGACCCTCACATAGGGCATGCCTATACTAATATTATTGGTGATTGCATGGCAAGGTTTAAGCGCCTTAATGGCGATGATGTATTTTTTCTTACCGGTACGGATGAGCATGGAGAAAAAATAAAAGAATCTGCTCAAAAATCAGGCCAGGATATAAAGAGTTTTATAGAAGAGAAGGTGGCCAATTTTAAGAGTTTGTGGGAGAAATTAAATATTTCTTACGATCATTTTATTCGCACTACTTACAATACTCACATAGAAGTTGTTAAACAGGCAGTAGTCAAGCTTTGCGATAAAGGAGATATTTACAAAGCAAAATACCTCGGTTTCTACTGTGTTTCTTGTGAGTCTTTCTGGACGGAGCCTCAAATTAAAGAGGCTCAAGGTTGTCCGGCATGCGCGAGAGCAGTTGAGGAGGTGAGTGAGGAAAATTATTTTTTTAGGCTTTCTAAATACCAAGATTGGCTTAAAAATTATTTGAAAGACAACCCTGATTTTATAAAGCCGAAGATAAGGTATAACGAAGTAGTTGGTTTTTTGGATAATAATGCATTAGTTGACCTCTGTATTTCCAGGCCAAAAAAGAGAGTTTCTTGGGGGATTGATCTCCCTCTTGATGATGATTATGTAGTTTATGTTTGGTTCGATGCTCTGCTTAACTATATAAGCGCGATTGGATTTTCTTTTGATGAGGATAGATTTAAAACCTTGTGGCCGGCAGATATTCATTTTATTGGCAAAGATATTTTAAGACAGCACGCGGTTTTTTGGCCAATAATTTTAGAAGCTCTCGGAATCCAGCTCCCAGGAAAAATTTTTGCTCATGGATGGTGGAAGGCTCAAGATGTGAAGATTTCCAAGTCAAGAGGAAATATTGTTAATCCTTTAGAGTTAATAGAAGAAGTAGGGGCAGATAGCCTAAGATATTTTCTTTTGCGAGAAATACCCGCGGGAAGTGATGGAAATTTTTCCCGGGAAGCCCTAATTAACCGTATTAACAATGATCTGGCTAATGATTTAGGGAATTTAGTTTATCGCACGCTTAATATGGCAGAAAAATACTGCCAAGGGAAAGTTTATCCTTTGTCTCGTCAGTTGCCTACTGAATTTAAGGAGCCTTTTTTAAATTTAGAGGAAAAATATAGTGAATTTATGGAGAGGCAAGAATTTTCTTTGTGTTTAGATGGGATTTTTAAATTTATTAATGTGATGAATAAGTATGTTGAGAATACTAAACCCTGGATTTTATGGAAAGATAAGAAGAATAATGAAATTAAGTATTTTCTTTATTCTCTTTTAGAAGGAATAAGAATAGCTGCTTTATATCTTTTTCCCTTTCTTCCATCTACAGTAAATTCTATAAGAAAACAATTAGGGATAGAGGCGTATCCTATTAGTCTTGGGGATAGAATGTGGGGTAAGGAAGAGAGTTTCTGCACAAAAAAAGAATTACCTCTTTTCCCCCGCATTGACATTGAAGAGCCAAATTTTTCTTAAGTGCATGGAACATAGGTAAATAGTCAGTAAAGCACATATTATTGCAAAGTGCAAAGTG
>JAHJHM010000237.1 GCA_018823915.1 Candidatus Omnitrophota bacterium | reverse complement strand
TAATAGCTAAGTTCATCGGCAAACATGAATGGCCCGCATCATATTGCTATAATTATGGATGGAAATGGAAGGTGGGCAAAAAAAAGAGGCCTGCCTCGTACCATTGGGCATAGGGAGGGAGTAAAAAGAATAAAGGAAATTGTAAGAGAGGCAAAGAAGTTAGGGGTTAAAATCCTCACGATTTTTGCTTTTTCCACGGAGAATTGGAATAGATCTAAGAATGAGATAAAATTTCTCTTCCAGTATTTAAATATTTTTTTAAAGAATTACAAGAAAGAATTAATGAGAAAAGATATAAGATTAAAAGCAATCGGCCGCAGGGACCGAATAGATAAAAATAGCATTAGGCAGGTAGAAGTAGTAGAGGAATTGACTAAAGATAATAAAAGTTTTATCTTCAATATAGCTTTAGATTATGGAGGCAGGTGGGATATTACTGAAGCTGCCAGAAGAATTGTAAGTGACTACCAAAACAAATTGGTATCCAAAGAAGCGATAACCGAAGACTTTTTCCAGCAGTATCTTTCTTTAGGCGGCCTGGCCTCGCCCGATTTGCTTATCAGAACTTCTGGGGAACAAAGGATAAGCAATTTTTTACTTTGGGATTTGGCTTATACCGAGCTTTACTTTCCTCAAAAGTATTGGCCTGATTTTAATGTCATGGAGCTTGAGAAAGCGATAGAAGTCTACTCCCAGCGAATTAGAAAATTTGGGAAAATATGATTAAAAGGTTGATTTCTTCTCTTGTTCTAGGACTGATTGTTTTAGGCGCGGTAATTTATTATCCTATGTGCGGAGTTGTTGTCTCTTTTTTTATTATTATTGCCCTTTATGAATTTTTCTATATGGTAGAAAAAAAGGGAGTAAGATTGTTTCGGCCATTCGGGATTTTTGTAGGAGCGCTTATCCCCATAACTATTTATTTCCGTTTCTCTATAGGAGAAGGAGGGCAGTTTTTATTTGTAGTAATTGGTTTGTTTCTTTTTTTTCTTCTTGAGCTTACCAAGAAAAAAACGCATCAACCAATACTTTCTATCTCTGCTACTGTCTTTGGGATTATTTATATTTCCTGGTGTTTTAGTTTTTTGATAAGAATAAGGCAGCTTCCCGAAGGAGCTTTGTTAATTGGTTTTTTGGTTTTGGTAACAAAATCTTCCGATATAGGCGCGTATCTTTGGGGTAAACGTTTTGGAAAAACTTTGCTTCTTGAGAGAGTGAGTCCTAAAAAATCTTTAGAAGGGGCAGTAGGAGGAGTTTTTACCAGCATAGTAGTAGGAATTATTTTTTCTCTATTTATAAAGAGCGTTGGTTTTTGGGAAAAGTTTTTTTTGATTATAATCATAGCTATGATTGCTCCGTTAGGAGACCTTTTCGAGTCTCTTATAAAGAGAGATTGTCAGGTAAAGGATTCAGGGAAGATTTTACCCGGGATGGGAGGAGTGCTTGATGTTATTGATAGTTTAATCTTCACTGCGCCTACATTTTTTCTTTACCTTACAATGATGCGCTAAGACGCAGATTAACGCGAATCTAACGCGAATTAACGCAAATTGAAGAGGACGCAGATTATCGCAGATAGGAAGACGCAGATTAACGCAGATAAAATTTGCATTAAGTGAAACTATGAAAAAAGTATTAATATTTGGCTCTACCGGTTCTGTAGGTAAAAATGCCCTTGATGTAATAAGGAAGGCGAAGAAAGATTTTAGAGTTTTAGGTCTCTGCGCTTATAGGGATATCAAGACTCTTTATCGTCAAATCAAAGAATTCTCTCCCTCTTATGTTTGCGTAAGAGATGAAAAAGCAGCTATGGAATTAAAGAAAGAGTTGAACAGAGGAGTAAAGTTGTTTAAAGGAGAAGAGGGGCTGAAGGAGTTTTCTTGCATCAGTTGTGATATTTCTCTTATGGCAATTACAGGAATATCTTGCTTAAAACCTCTTCTTTTAAGTTTAAAATACACGCAAAGAGTTGCTTTGGCCAATAAGGAATCGATAGTTACGGCAGGCTCTTTTGTCCTTCGTGCTGCTGCCCGTTCGCGCACGGAGATTTTTCCTGTAGATAGCGAGATAAGCGCTCTTTCTCAACTTCTTAAAATAAATAAAGCAGTGGTTAATAAAGTTTACCTTACTGCTTCCGGAGGGCCGCTTTTGAATCACAGGAAAAAAGAGTTGGCAAAAGTAGGAGTAAAAGAGGTGTTGTCTCATCCTACCTGGAAAATGGGCAAACGCATAACTGTAGATAGCGCCACTTTGGTAAATAAAGGGTTCGAGGCAGTAGAGGCTCACTATTTTTTTAATTTATCTTATAAGGATATTGATATAGTGATTCATAAAGAATCTGCCATACATGCGTTAGTAGAGCTTGGTGATCATACTTTATTTGCCTGTGCTTACCTTCCGGATATGAGAATGCCTATTGCTTTTGCTTTTCATTATCCCAAGAGGCCATCTCTCTTTAAGAGAATTGATTTTGGAAAAAAACTTTCTTTTACATTTACTCCACTTCCGAATAAATTTTTTCCTCTTCTTAAGGTAATTTTAGAGGCAGGAAAAAGGGGAGATAATTCCCTTGCTATCTTGAATGCTTGCGATGAGATAGCGGTAGGCCACTTTTTAAAGGGAAAAATTGAATTTACTCAGATTATAAAAGTGATGGAATATATTTTTCAACATTATCCCAAAAGTAAGATAAAAAGCATAGAGGATGTCTTTTTTTGGGATAATTGGGCAAGGATAAAAACAGAAGAATATTTGAAAAAATGAAAAATTCCTTATTCCTTATTCTTTAATCCTTACAACTTACAACTGAGCATGGTAACCTTTTTAGTTTTTATTTTTATTTTAAGTATTTTGATTGTTGTCCATGAATTTGGGCATTTCCTTGCGGCAAAACAAGCAGGAGTTAGGGTAGAGAAATTTGCTATTGGTTTTGGCCCCCCGCTGTTAAAAATAAATGGCAAAGAGACTCAATTTTTGATTTGTCTTTTTCCTTTAGGGGGTTATGTAAAGTTAGCCGGCGATACACGCTCTGGGTGCCAGGGATTTAGTCATGAGTTTTTATCTAAGCCGGTGGGAATAAAAATGAGAATTGTCTTTGTTGGCCCGCTTTTTAACTATCTCCTGGCATTTATTCTTTTTTGGGGTATGGGGTTGATAGGTTTTCCTCATCTTGATACTGTAGTAGGGGGCGTATTAGAAGGTTATCCTGCTTATCAGGCGGGGCTAAAAGAGGGCGATAAAATTTTAGAGGTGGGAGGCAGGAGAGTTGAATATTGGGCAGAGATGGCGAAGGTGATTCATGAGGCATCAGAAAAAACATCCCTTAAGATTGAAAGGGAAGGCAAAATTATTTTATTAGACATATCATTAAAAGAAAAGGAAGTTGTTGATGAGCTTGGAGCAAAAAGAAACGTATCATTAATAGGGATATTTGCTTCGGAGAAGGTTAAGATTATTAAGTATAATTTTTTTAAAGCATTCTTAAAAGGAGGAGAAGCCCTTTTTAATCTCACTACGCTTATCGGTAAAGGTTTCATTGCTATGATTTTTAGGAAAGTTTCCGTAAAAGATGCCGTTACCGGGCCCATAGGGATTTATTACATTACATCCCAAGCAGTTAGAATGGGAATTATTGCTATTTTGCACCTTATGGCTGTTTTGAGTACAAGTTTGGCTGTTGTAAATTTATTTCCTTTACCGGTATTAGATGGAGGTCATCTCCTCATTTTTTTTATAGAAAAAATAAGGAAAAGAAGCTTGAGTGAAAAAACAGAAGACTTTCTAACTCGCGCAGGACTTACCTTTATTGGTTTACTGGCTATTTTTATTTTTTACAATGATATTGTAAAGTTCGGCTTCAAAATTTGGGAAAAATAAGATTCGTGAAGCGTGAAACGTGAAGTGTGAAGCGTCGAGATACGAGATACGCTTCACGAGATACGAAGAAATGAGTAAGATAGTGAGAATAGGTAACTTAGAAGTTGGCGGAAAGAATCCGGTAAGGATAAAAGGGATGTTAAAGTCTCCGCTTGCGGACACTAAAAAGGTTATAGGTGAGGCAAAGAGATTAGAAATTGAAGGGGTAGAGGCAATAAGAATTGCCGTTAAAGAAGAAAAGGATGTAAAGATAGCCGCTATTTTAAAAAAACACATTTCTCTGCCTCTTGCCGCTGATGTTCATTTTCATCCTTTTTTGGCTCTTCGTTGCATAAAAGAGGGGTTTGATCAAATAAGGCTAAATCCTTTAAATATTGCCAAGAGAAGCGAAGTAAGAAAGATAGCCCAAGAGGCGAAAAGGAACAATGTTTCCATAAGAGTGGGGGTAAATTCAGGAGGGTTTAAGAAGCAATTTTCTTCACCGCAAAGCTTAGCACGGCAAATGGTAAAAAAAACAGAGGACTATCTTAAAGTCTTGGAGGGTGAAGGTTTTTCTGATATAATGGTTTCTCTGAAAGGTTCTGATGTCTTATCTACGGTTATAGCTAATAGGATTTTTTCACAGCGGTTTGACTATCCTTTGCATTTAGGAATTACAGCTAGCGGCCCTTTTTTGCAAGGAGTGATTAAATCTTCCTTAGGGCTGGGGATGCTTTTATCCGAAGGTATTGGTAATATTATAAGAGTATCCTTGACCGCTTCTTCTTTCTGGGAGGTAAGAGCGGCAAAGTATATTTTACAGTTTCTTAATTTAAGAAAGTTTGGGCCGGAGATTATTTCTTGTCCTACTTGTTCACGCTGTGAAGTCAAGCTAATAAATATTGTAGGGAGATTTGAAAGAGAATTAGAGAAAACTAATTTTAATAAGCCTTTGCGCATTGCCCTTATGGGTTGCATCGTGAATGGCCCTGGGGAAGCAAAGCAGGCGGACATTGGCGCTGCTTTTGGCAAAAGAAAAGCAGTTATTTTCAGAAAGGATAAAATTTTAGGGTATAGCAATGAAAAAAATATAGTGAATGATTTATTAAGGGAAGTGAGGTAAATATGAGTATAGAAAATATTAAAAAGCAAATTCGGCGGCAAATAAGTATGGGGGTAGGAGAAAGCCAGAAGCTCACTAGAGCTTTTATCCAGGAAAGAGTGCGCCAGATATTTGAAAATATGCGTAAAGAAAAAGTACACCATTTAAATTTAGATAGTTCCGCGATAGAGAAGATAATAGATTCTCTCTGTGATGATTTTTTAGGGTTGGGGCCGCTGCAGAAACTTATGGAGGATGCAGAAATAACGGAAATTATGGTAAATGGACCTTATAGAATTTATATAGAAAAGAAAGGAAGGAAGGTTCTCTCTGATGTTAAATTTGATGACGAAGCCCACCTAAAATATATAATTGAGAAAATGCTTTCTCCCACAGGAAGGCGTGTTGACGAAAGTTTTCCCTATACCGATTTTTCCCTAGCCGATGGTTCAAGGGTAAATGTGATCATCCATCCTTTGACAGTAGGGGGGGCAGCAGTAACAATTAGAAAGTTCTTACGTTCTATAGCAAAAGTTGAAGATTTAGTTAAGTTAGGAACAATGGATGAGAGGATGGCTGAGTTTCTTGTTGCCTGCATAAGAGCAAAAGTTAATATTCTTTTTTCGGGAGCAACGGGAAGTGGGAAAACTACTACTTTAGAAGTTCTTACATCTTATCTTGATCATGAGGAAAGAATTATAACTATCGAAGATGCTTTAGAGCTTGTTTTAAACCAAGATCACGCGGTGAGATTGCTTACTCGTCCGCCCAATATTGAAGGAAAGGGAGAAATTTCTTTAAGAGATTTATTTCGTAATACCTTAAGAATGAGGCCAACGCGGATGATTTTAGGCGAGATAAGGGGTGGTGAGGCAATGGATTACCTTCAAGCCTTAAACAGCGGCCATAGGGGATGTTTAGCAGTTATTCATGCTTCTAGTCCTTTTGATACCATTACTCGTTTAGAAACTATGGCTTTATATGCCGGCCTTAACCTTCCTTCCTGGGCGATAAGGCAGCAGATTTGTTCTGGTTTGGATTTGATTGTTCAGCAAGAGCAGCTTCTTGATGGTTCAAGAAAACTAACCTATATTACCGAAGTTGGTAATTTACAGGAAAATCGGATAATTCTTAAGGATATTTTCCGATATGAGATAGAATCTGTGGGGAAAGATTCTAAAGTTAAAGGGACTTTTAAGGCAAAAGGTGTGCCGGATTTCTTTCCGTTTTTTAAGAAGAAAGGTGTTGAGATAAAGGAAGATATTTTTATAGAAAAAGGATAAGTTTTGAATCTTTCAATTTACAGCCTATAGCTTAAAGCCAAACATGTTATTTTCCAAAAGTTTTATTTTTACTCAAAGAGAGGACCCTAAAGTTGCTGAGTGTAACAGCGCGCGGCTCCTGCTTAAAGGGTGTTTTCTTTCTATGATTTCTTCAGGGGTATACTCTTATCTTCCTTTAGGAAAGAGAGTCCTAGAGAAGGTAAATAATATTATTAGAAAGCATATGAATTCTCTCGGGGCAGAAGAGCTGCAATTGAGCTATCTTCAACCTATAGAAATGTGGGAGAAGACAGGTAGAGATAAGGATTTGGGAGATATTATGTTTAGATTTAAGGATAGAAGGGCAAGAGAGTTTGTTTTGGGGCCTACTGCCGAAGAGGAAATTACTGAGGTTGTGCGTAAGTACATCTCTTCCTATAAGCAGCTACCTTTAACTCTTTATCAAATTCAGACAAAGTTTAGGGATGAGCCGCGGGCTCGATTTGGCCTTATGAGGAGCTGCGAGTTTGTAATGAAAGATGCTTATAGTTTTGATATTGACGAACAAGGCTTAGGAGAAAATTATAAAAAGATGCTTGCTGTTTATCAAGATATATTCAAAGAGTGCGGATTAGAATTTGTAACGGTAGAAGCAGATTCCGGATTTATGGGGGGGGATGCTTCCCATGAATTTATGGTTTCAGCCGGGATTGGTGAGGATATTCTTTTTTATTGCTGTGGTTGCGGTAGTTATTTTAAAAAAGAAGGAAATTGTCCTCAATGCGGAAAAAATTTAGAAGAAAAGAGAATGATTGAAATTGGGCACATATTTAAGTTAGGAACCAAGTATTCCCAGGCATTTGATGCTTTTTTTCTGGATAGAGAGGGGGTAAGAAAACCGATAACTATGGGTTGTTATGGGATAGGAGTAAGTAGATTACTTGCGGCAATTGCCGAGACAAATTGCGATGATAAGGGGATAATTTGGCCTAAGAGTGTTAGTCCATTTGATATAAGTTTACTTGTTTTGGAAGAAAAGCTTCTTCCTCAGGCGTTTTCCCTAAGTGAAATTTTGGAGAAACTCAAATTACATGTGTTAATTGACGACAGAAAAGAGGCTGCAGGAGTTAAATTTAACGATGCTTTTCTCCTGGGCAATCCTTTTATTTTGATCATGGGTAAAAACTATTTAAATTCTAAAAAAATAGATTTAGAAATAAGAAAAACAAGGAAGAAGTTAAATCTAAACGAAGAAGAGCTGATAAAATTTTTAAAAAATGAGTATGGTAGATAGCCAGCGTAACCAAATTAAATTTAAGGTGCAAGAAATTGCTAAAGAGCATGAGGCCGAACTCATAGAGCTTAAAGTTTTCCTCTCCGGTGGTAAATATATTGTGCGCTGTCTTATTGATTATCTTCAAGGAGGTATAACTGTAAATGTTTGTGCTCTGATTAATAAAAGAATCGTCTCCTGCATTGAGGAGAGTAATTTCTTGGATAGAGGCTATACTGTAGAAGTTAATTCTCCCGGTTTAGATAGGCCGCTAACCTCGTATAAGGATTTTTTACGAACTAAAGGCAGGCTAATTTCTTTATGGCTTAATGAGCCTTTTTGTGAGAAAGAATATCTGGAAGGAGAGTTAATGAGGGTGGATGAGGATAGTTTGATTTTAAACAGTAAGGATGAGGTTTTAAAAATTGATTTTGCCAAAATTAAATTGGGCAAGGAGAAAATAAAAATATGAATAAAGAATTTTTAGCTACCTTAGGGCAATTAGAGAGAGAAAGAGGATTGGATAGAAATATGCTTATTGAAGGAGTAAAAGAGGCCTTAACCGTGGCAGCAAAGAAAATTGCCAAGGTTTCTTATTCCGATGCGGAGGTAAAAGTTGAGATATCTCCCACAAAAGGAGACATCCATGTATATATTGGAGATAAGGAGATCGTGTCTCAGGAATTTGGCCGTATTGCCGCTCAAACGGCAAGGCAAGTAATTATTCAAAAGATAAGAGAGGCGGAAAAAGAAAATATTTACAATGAATTTAAAAATAAAGAGGGAAGTATTGTAGGGGGGGTAGTTTACCGTCTGGAGAAAAGAGCCGTTATCTTAGATCTTATGGGCAAAACAGAAGGAATTATCCCTAACTCTTTTCTTTCGCCTTTGGATAATTTTAAATTGGGAGAGAGGACCAAGGCATATATCTGTGAGGTCAAGAGAGATAAAGGCTTTCAGATAATTCTTTCCAGAACGCATGAAAATTTAGTAAAGAAGTTTTTTGAATTGGAGGTTCCTGAAATTTATGAAGGAATAGTGGAAATAAAATCTATTGCCAGAGAAGCAGGGGAAAGAACTAAAGTAGCCGTTTTTTCTAAAGACGAAAAAGTTGATTGTGTGGGTGCGTGCGTGGGGATGAGAGGCGCGAGGGTAAAAAATATAACTTACGAATTGAGAGGAGAAAAGATTGATATCGTAAGGTGGCATGAAGATGTAAAAGAGTTTATTAAGGCAGCACTTTCTCCGGCAGTAGTTTCACAGATAGAATTGGATAGAGAAAATAAACGGGTAAGAGTTATTGTATCCTGTGATCAATTATCTTTGGCAATCGGTAAGCGCGGCCAAAATGTCCGTCTTGCTTCCCGGCTGGTAGGTTGGGAAATAGATGTACGCTCCCGTGAAGCCATAGAGGAAGAGGCAAAAGAAATTTCCTCAC
Source organism: Candidatus Omnitrophota bacterium (assembly GCA_018823915.1). Taxonomy (GTDB): domain Bacteria; phylum Omnitrophota; class Gorgyraeia; order Duberdicusellales; family 4484-171; genus JAHJHM01. The sequence goes on along the minus strand of JAHJHM010000237.1, from coordinate 7,640 downwards.
TTAAAAGCGTAGGTAAAATGACAGCTCAGGCTTTAATAGAGGCAGGATATGCTAATTTAGGGATGATTGTCCGAGCCACGCCAGAGGCTCTTTCTAAACTAAAAGGGGTTGGTAAGAAAAAAGCAGTTCAGATAATTGAGGAATCAAGGGCGAAACTCCAGGCAAAATAAGTATCTATGTAATCGGTAGTTGCAATGAGAATACATGAATTAGCAAAAAAATTAGGGATAGATAGTAAAGAATTAATTGAGAAATTAAAAGGCTTGAATTTTCCTGTAAAGAACCACATGTCTAGTGTAGATGCGGAAACCGCGGAGGTTATTAAGCATGAGGTAGAGGAATTAAAAAAGAAAGAGGTTGAAGAAAATGTCATCGAGGTTGATTTTCCTATTACTGTTAAGGATTTGGCAGTTAAGCTGAATATGAAGCCTTCTTTTGTTTTAGGAGATTTAATTAGAGAAGGTAAATTTTTTACCATAAACAAGAACCTTGACGAAAAAACTGCTCGCGGTATCGCTTATAAGTATAAGGTTAATTTAAAGAAAAAACTTACTAAAGAGGAGGAGGTCTTAAGACACCAGCCGGGAGATCTAAAAGGCAGACCTCCAATCGTTACTTTTATGGGCCACATTGATCATGGAAAAACCAGCCTTCTTGATTATATAAGAAAGAGTAAAATAGCGGATAAAGAAATGGGAGGGATTACTCAGCATATTGGCGCTTATCAAGTGGGTAAGGATAAGGGCAGTATTACTTTTTTGGATACTCCCGGCCATGAAACCTTTACGGCAATGCGGGCGCGGGGGGCAAACGCCACTGATATTGTTATTTTAGTCGTGGCTGCTGACGAAGGCTCAAAGCCTCAGACCGTAGAGGCAATTGATCATGCTAAGGCAGCTGGTGTCCCTATCATCGTGGCGATAAACAAAATTGACAAACCTAACGCTAACCCGGATATGGTTAAGCAGCAGCTTTCTAAAGATGGCCTTGTCTCTGAAGATTGGGGAGGTAAAACTCCCTGTCTGGGAGTTTCGGCTAAAACAGGCCAGGGTGTTGTAGAACTTTTAGATTTAATTCTCTTGCAGGCAGAGATGATGGAATTGCGCGCTGACTATGGAAGGCCGGCGCAAGCTGTTGTGGTAGAGGCAAGATTGTCTAAAGGTAGAGGCCCTCAAGTGTCGGTTCTTGTTAAAGAAGGAAAACTAGAGACGAGTAACTGGTGTGTGTGCGGCCTTTATTGGGGTAGAATAAAAGCAATGCATGATGATAGAGGGAATTTAGTACGCCAAGCACTTCCTTCTTACCCTGTAGAGATCCTTGGTCTAAACGGCGTAGCTTTCCCCGGTGAGAATTTATTCGTTGTTCCTGATGAAAAAAGTGCCAGAGAAATTGTGAAGAGAAGGCAAGAAGAGGAGGAAAAGAAGAAAGTTTCTCCCTCGGCACATCTTAAATTAGAAGATTTATATAAAAAAATAAAAGAAGGAGATTTAAAACAATTAAAGATTATTTTGAAAGCGGATGTGGGGGGGACATTGGAGGCAGTGGGAGACGCTTTGGGAAAAATTTCTACTCAAGAAGTAGGATTAGTTTTGACTCATAAGGGGGTGGGGGCGGTAAACCATTCTGATGTTCTTCTGGCGGAAGTAAGTGATGCTATAGTTGTGGGGTTTAAAGTTTCTATAGACCCTCAAGCCAGAGTTTTAGCCAAACAAAAAGGGATTGAAGTAAGGGTTTATCAGATAGTTTATGAACTTATAGATGATGTTAAGGCGGCACTGGAGGGATTGCTTGCTCCTGAGGTGAAGCGTACATTTTTAGGAAGAGCAAAAATTAAGACGGTATTTAAACTGTCTAAGATGGGAATAATAGCCGGATGTGTTGTGGAAAAAGGGAAGATTTCAAGAGGAATATCTTGCCGGGCTTTGAGAGAGAACAAAGTAGTTTTTGAAGGTAAAATTCAATCTTTAAAGAGATTTAAGGATGACGCGCGGGAGGTATTGGAAGGTTTTGAATGCGGTATAAGTATTGGCTACGAAGGAATAAAAGAGGGAGATGTTATAGAGGTTTTTAGCGAAGAAATAATTACCCGCCGCCTTAAATAGTTCGTAATTCAGAGTTCGTGGTTCAGAGTTCGTGGTTCGGGGTTCAGAGTTTGTAAATTTATTATGGATAAAAAAGTAGTATTAAGCGGAATGAGGCCTACAGGAAAATTGCATCTGGGGCACTGGGTTGGCGCTCTTTCTAACTGGATTGATTTGCAGGAGAAATATTCCTGTTTTTTTATGGTTGCTGATTGGCATGCTCTTATGAGTGAGTATAAGAGCCCTTCCTATGTAAATGAGTATATCATTGACAATGTGAGTGATTGGCTGAGCTATGGCATAGACCCTAAAGAGTCAGTTATTTTTGTGCAGTCACAAATCCCTCAGCATCTAGAGCTTTTTATGATTCTTTCTTTTTTAACCCCATTAGGTTGGTTATCCCGCTGTCCCACCTTTAAAGAACAGCTCATTTCTCTTAAAAGCAAAGAGATAAATACTTATGCTTTCCTGGGTTACCCTGTTTTACAATCTTCCGACGTTCTTTTGTATAAAGCCGATTTCGTTCCTGTGGGCGATGACCAGCTTCCCCATTTAGAATTGTGCCGGGAAATCGCGCGTAGATTCCATTTTATTTATGGGAAGCAAATTTTTATCCAACCCCAGGCGCTTCTTACATCTATTTCCCGTTTATTAGGCATTGATGGAAGAAAAATGAGCAAGAGCTATAACAATTCAATTGCTCTTTGCGATGAGGATGAAGATATTGAGACTAAGGTTTTGGCTATGTTTACTGATCCTCAAAGGTTAAAAAAAGAAGATAATGGCCGCCCTGAGATTTGCAATGTTTTTAATTGCTACTCTATCTTTAAGAAAGAGATTAAGAACCAAGTCTACGATTGGTGCTCAAAAGGCCAGAGGGGATGTGTTGCCTGCAAGAAAATTTTAGCTGGAGTTCTTAAGGAATTTATCGCTCCTAAAAGAGAGAAAAAGAAAGAATTTTTGAAAAAGAAAGATTATATTTATGATATATTAAAAGAAGGTAAAATTAAAGCCCAGGAAGTTGCCGCTAAAACATTAGAGGAAGTTAAAGAGGCAATGGGACTATAAAAAAGTTATAAGACATAAGGAATAAGTTGTAAGTTAACATAATCGAAAATTTTAATCCTTAATCCTTATTCCTTAATCCTTAACAATGAAGATTAGATTGGATATTTTCGAGGGGCCGTTAGATTTGCTTCTTTATTTGATTAAAAAAAATCATCTCAATATTTACGATATTCCCATAGCTGATGTGGTGGAGCAATACTTACAGTTTTTAGAGCTGATGAAACTTTTAGATATAAATGTTGTCTCAGAGTATTTGGTTATGGCAGCAAACTTGATCAAGATTAAGTCTCAGATGCTTCTACCTATAAGTAAAGAAGAGGAGGATGAGAGTTGTGATGACCCCAGAGATATTTTAGTACAAAAACTTCTTGAATATGAGAAATTTAGGCAGGCAGCGCAATTTCTTAAAGAGAAAGAGAGTCAGCGCCTTAAGGTTTTTACTCGTCCGGCAGCTCAACCGCAAGAAGGGATGTATCGCGAAGCTTCTATTTTCGATCTTATAAACGCGCTTAAGACGACCTTAAAAGATATCCCCCGTGATATCTTTTTTGAGGTTATTAAAGATGAATTTACCGTGGAGGAGAAGATTCACGATCTTCTTCATCTTCTCTTAGCGCGAGAGAAATTGTCTTTAGAGGAATTATTCCTCAGCGCGAAGAATAAGCTGGAAATAGTTGTTATTTTCTTAGCGATATTAGAATTGATAAAGTTAAAAGAAATTATTATTCTTCAAGAGATACTTTTTGGCCCAATTCTAATCCGCCGTAGGGAAAATATCTACTCTCCTTTATAATCATTATGAGCGAGGAAAGATTAACCGAAGTACTTAAGGAAAATGAAGAAGAAAGGATTATAAATCTTTCCTTGCGTCCTCGTACTCTAGCTGAGTTTATCGGCCAGGAAAGTATAATTTCTTCTCTGGGGATTTCTATTGAAGCGGCAAAAAAAAGGCAGGAGCCTCTAGAGCATGTGATTCTTTCCGGGCCGCCAGGATTAGGCAAAACATCTTTGGCTTATTGCATTACCCGGGAAATGAACGCGAAATTTACCGCAACCAGCGGCCCGGCCATAGAAAGAGCGGGAGACTTGGTGGGTATTTTGACCAATTTAGAAAAAGGAGATATTTTATTTATTGATGAAGTGCATCGTCTTTCTAAAGTCGTAGAAGAATTTCTTTATCCGGCAATGGAGAATTTTAACATAGATTTTATTATTGATAAAGGGCCTTATGCTAAAAGTGTGAAGTTTAATTTAAAGCCGTTTACTCTTATCGGAGCGACTACCCGCAAAGGCCTTTTGAGCGGGCCGCTGCGTGGCAGGTTCGGCCTTTTCTTTGATTTTGATTTTTACTCTCTGGAAGGCTTAGTTTTAATTGTAGGAAGAAGCGCGCATCTCTTAGATATTCAGATTGATAAAGAAAGCTGTTTAGAAATCGCCCGGCGCTCTAGAGGTTCTCCCCGTTTTTGTAACCGTCTTCTTAAGCGGGTAAGAGACTATGCTCAGGTAGTAGGCGAAGGAGTAATTGATTTGGAAATTAGCCATCAGGCCTTAGAGCAGATAAAGGTTGATAGCGAGGGACTTGATGAGATGGATAGGAAGTATTTAAAGGTAATAATAGAACTTTATCAAGGCGGGCCCGTAGGAATTGAGGCGATTGCCGCTTCCTTAGGAGAAGACAGGCAGACTTTAGAAGATGTAGTTGAGCCTTATCTCTTAAAGAGAGGATTTATTGTGCGTACTCCCCGGGGAAGAGCCGTTACGGAAACCTCTTGCGGTCATTTGAATATCCCTTACCAAAAAGAAACCCAAGATAAACTCTTTTAGATATCAGCTCTTGCTTGAGTAAACCCCGTTAGAGAACTTCAATCGGCGGCTTTCTCTAACTGGGTAAATTTGATTTAACCCATGAAAAAGTATGATGTGATTGTAATCGGCGCCGGCCACGCGGGGATTGAAGCAAGCTATGCGGCAGCTAAATTAGGGTGCAACGTCCTTCTTTTAACGATTGACACCGACGGCATAGGAAAGCTTTCCTGTAATCCCGCTGTAGGAGGAGTATCTAAGGGGAATTTAGTAAGAGAAGTAGATGCTTTAGGAGGGTTAATTGGCAGGATTGCTGATAAATGCGCTCTTAACTATCGTATTCTTAACAGAAGTAAAGGCAAAGCTGTGTGGGCAACCAGGGCGCAGGTGGATAGGTTTTTATACCCTAAAATAGCAAGAAGCTTTTTAGAAAACTCAAAGAATATTCAAATTTTAAAAGCAAAGGTAAAAAAGATATTGACAAAAAACAACCGGGTTTATGCTATTGAAACAAATTTCGGAGAGAAATTTAGCGCCAAATCCGTAATTGTCTGCGCGGGGACGTTTCTTAAAAGTAAAATCCATATTGGATTAAATAGCTTTCCCGGAGGCCGATTGTATGAAGAATCATGTGATGAGCTTTTTGACAGCATAAAGAAGTTAGGGGTTGGCCTTAAGCATTTTAAAACCGGGACTCCCCCGCGGCTGGATAAGCGCACGATTAATTTCTCCAAACTGCAAAAGCAGCTGCCTGATATGGACGCGGAACCTTTTTCTAATTCCTCCGGGGAGATACCTAAGGATCAAATGAGTTGTTTCATTGCCTACACTAATAAAAAAACCCATAGAATAGTTCTAAACAACCTAAGCCGTTCCCCTCTTTATGCCGGAAAGATAAAATCTCAAGGAGTGAGGTACTGTCCTTCCCTGGAAGATAAAGTAGTAAAGTTTTCCGATAAAGATAGGCATCAGGTCTTTATTGAACCGGAAGGAAGAGACGCTTTGGAAGTTTATCCTAATGGAGTTTCTACGTCTTTGCCTTTTGATGTCCAGGTTGATTTTATTCATACAATTGTTGGATTAGAGAGCGCCCGTTTGTTTTCCCCCGGATATGGCATAGAATACGGCTTAATCGATGCCCGAAGCCTTTATTCCACCTTAGAGTCAAAAAAAATTACAGGCCTTTATTTTGCCGGCCAGGTAAATGGAACTACTGGTTATGAAGAAGCTGCCAGCCAGGGAATAATTTCGGGAATAAATGCCGCTCTCGCGGTAAAAAGAAAAAAGCCGTTTATTTTGGCAAGAACAGCCGCCGGCATAGGAGTTTTAATTGATGATTTGGTTACTAAAGGAACCGACGAACCTTACCGTATGTTTACTTCCCGCTGCGAATTTCGTCTTACTTTACGGGAAAGTAACGCCGATATAAGATTAGTTCCTCTTGCCTGTAAGTTAGGTCTTTTGGAGGATGAGGATTATGAGCGTATTTTGAATAAGCAAAATCGGATAGCTTGCCAGATAAAGAAATTAAAAAGTAAGAGAATTTTTCTTAACGGCCGGAAGATAACTCTTTTTGATATCCTAAAAAGGCCAGGGATAAATTTTAGCAGTTTGGAGGAACATTTAGAAGAAAAAACAAAAGAGGCGATTGTGCAGAGAGAAATAGAAATAGAGGTAAAATATGAGGAATTTTTGCGCCGGGAATCGCTTTGGCTTAAAGAATTGAAAAATTTACATAAAATAAGGCTTCCTAAGGTAGATTTTTCTAAAATACCTTCTTTATCTAATGAAGTAGTAGAAAAATTGAAAAAGTTTAAACCTCATTCGTTAGGAGAAGCTTTGAGTATAAGCGGTATTACCCCGGCAGCAATTTTAAATATTTATAATTTTATAAAAAAGAAGCACAAAGATGGAAAACAAAAGAAGGTTAATAAGAATAGAAGTTGAGGATTTCCTAGAGATACAGCCTTTAAACGAAGTAGCAAAGATGTTTGAAGGAAAAGCTAAGGATTTATCCCTTATAGGAGTATGTTTTTCTTCACAAGTACAATGGCAGAAGTGGCAAGTTCTTTTGATCGATTATTTTCTGCACAATGAGTTAGATTCTGTAAAATTAAAGGTAGTGGTAATATGGTCAGAATTTATCGATTCTAAAAATGGTTATTTTTGCGGAGGTGAAATCATTGAGGTGGAAGATAAGATGCAGGCTAAATTTGCTAACTACTATTTTCAAAGATTGAAACAAGCTCTCTGAAAAAGTCAGAAATCTCAAAAAGATACTTCGCTATTTTGTAATTAGGGGGACACCACACTTAATTCCGGGGATTGGTTACATTAATTATCCGCCATATTTAGTATTTTGTTTCCGGTATTTTGTCTACTTAAAATGAAAGAGGAAAAAGGGGACAGAAATTTTCTCCCTTGACAATACACTAAAAATAGTGTATACTATAAATGAGAGCAAACAATGTATGAAGTAATTTTTTATGAAGATAGAAGAGGTAGATGCCCGGTAGATGAGTTCTTAGATGATTTACAGCCTAAAGTACGAGCAAAAGTAGAGAAGTGGATAGAAAAACTTGAAAAGGAAGGGCCAAGCTTACCAAGACCATTTGCAGACATTGTAAGAGGCAAAATTCGGTAAATAGTCAGTAAAGTACGTTTTATTGCAAAATGCAAATTGCAAAG
>JAHJHM010000236.1 GCA_018823915.1 Candidatus Omnitrophota bacterium | reverse complement strand
ATTTTTGAACCTTTACCGCGATTAACAAATACGGGATATCCGCCTACAGCTTTGAATGACCGGACAGGACTATTCACGCCACCCGGGATAAACTTTTTCGCTTGGCGAAAAAGTTTATAGTTTATGGTTGATGGTTCATAACGCATAGTTTATGGTTTATAGTTGATAGTTTATGGTTTTTATTTTTTGCTATAAACTATACACTATCAGCTATCGACTATCCTTTAGCCATTTTGCCGCTTCCTTCGCCCAATAAGTAATTATTAAGTCTGCTCCCGCCCTTTTTATCGAAGTAAGGACCTCTAAGACAAGTTGATGGTTTATGGCTGATGGTTTATGGTTTTTTTTATCTTTGTTATTACCCATCAGCCATTGGCTAATCATAGCATACTCCCCACTCACATTATATGCGGCGATAGGGATATTAAATTTCTGTTTTGCCCTATAGATAATATCTAAGTATGCCAAAGCCGGTTTTACCATAACTATATCCGCTCCTTCATCAATATCCTGTTTTATCTCTCTTAACGCTTCATCGCTATTTCTGTAATCCATCTGATAAGATTTTCTGTCGCCAAACTGCGGAGCAGAATCCAGTGCCTCCCTAAAGGGTTCATAGAAATTCGAAGCGTACTTAGCCGAATATGCTAATATCCCAACATCTTTAAAACCATTGTTATCTAATGTTTCTCTTATAACCTTTACCTGGCGATCCATCATCGCTGAAGGCGCAACGAAATCCGCGCCTGCCTCGGCATGAGATAAAGCAATCTTACATAAAACCTTTAGAGTTTTATCATTGTTTATCTCTGGTTGATAGTTGATAGCTGATAGTTTATGGCTTCTTTTCTTTTTTTTGCCATCAACCATAAACGATAAACCATTAGCTGATTTTAAGATTCCGCAGTGGCCATGTGATGTATACCCGCAGAGACATACATCTGTCATGATAATCAGGTCTTTATATTTCTTCTTTATTGCCTTTATCGCTTTTTGGACAGTTCCATTCTTATTGTAAGCTTGAGAACCTATAGCGTCTTTTGTATTGGCAACCCCAAATAAGAGTACGGCTTTTATTCCATAGGCCTCTTCCAAGTCTTTAAGCACATTATCTATCGATAAATGATAAACACTTGGCATGGATTTTATTTCTTTTTTTACATTTCTTCCTTCCACCACAAAGTAAGGCAAGATCAGATTCCCTACTGAAAGGTCAGTCTCTGCTACTAAATTACGAGTTAACTGATTTTTTCTTAACCTTCTCATCTTTTAATTTTCCGCCAGAGTGGCTCTTATTCTTTTTCTTGCTATAAACCATACACTATAAACTATTAGCCATAAATCCTTGTCTTTTTGCTTCTCGGGAAGTAACTTCTCCAATGCAGCTTATCTTAACGCCCTCGGGCACTCTTCCATATCTTTTCTTAAAATTCCTTACCGTTGAAGGACTAGTAAACATAACTTCATCAAAATAATTTAAATCTAAATCAGGGAGCTCCTTTGGCAACACATTTTTATATACAAAACCTGCCGTTACTCTGGCCCCCTGTGCCTTAAGCGCATTACTTAAGCCCTTGTCAGAAATATTTGAACGAGGAAGGAAGATGTTCGTAGCTCGTAGTTCGTAGTTCGTAGTTCCTTTGAAGATTTTTTTAAATTCGGCGAGCAGCCCTTTCGAAGTTTCTTTTTTAGGAACTAAATCAGCAATAATCCCATATTCCTTTAATTTATTTGCGGTAGAATTTCCGATAGCAGCAATCTTTATGCCACTAAGCACTCTTGAATCTAAGTTAATGGTATCCAACCTGTTAAAAAAATATTCTACTCCATAACGACTGGCAAATATTATCCAATCAAAAACTGGTTGATAGTTGATGGTTTCCACCAGAGGCGGGCCAGCCTCGGGCTGGAATAGTTGATGGCCGCTATTTTTTGCTATTTTTTTTATCCAATTGTCAAGCTCGGTGTAATCTTTTAGTGGCCTGATTTCTATCATGGGAATATGAAAATATATCCCTTTTATAAAAAACCTTTCTTCTGATAGCCCCGTAAATAAAACCTTCTTGTTTAGCCT
>JAHJHM010000235.1 GCA_018823915.1 Candidatus Omnitrophota bacterium | reverse complement strand
ACGATGGCCCATTCATATGTTATGAGTTTTGAGAAAGAAGCGGCTAGTTTCTTAAGTTTCGCTAAGACTTTTCCCACAAAAGCCATTCTTCTTGTAGATACTTACGATGTAAAGGGAGGGATAAGCTCCGCGGTAAGAGTAGCTAATTTCCTAAAGCGGAAAGGGATTAAGCTTTTAGGAATACGTTTGGATAGTGGTAATTTAGTAGAAGATTCTAAATATGCTCGTAAAATCCTGGACAGAGAAGGCTTAAGTAATGTTACTATTTTTGTTTCAGGTAATCTTGATGAGTATAAGATTTCTTGGTTAATTAAAGAAAAAGCGCCCATAGATGCTTTTGGTGTAGGGACGAATATGGGATGTTCCTCTGATTTGCCTTATACCGATGTGATTTATAAGCTTGTAGAGGTTAAGGGGGCAGGCAGGAGTTTTATCCCCACGATGAAATTAAGCGCGGGAAAAACTACCTTACCTTCAAGAAAACAAGTATTTAGAGTTTTTAATGAGATAGGTTGTATGAGAAAAGACATAATCGCCTTAGACGGAGAGGCCCAAGGAGGCAAGAAGCTTTTGAGGAAATTGATGAATGGAGGCAGGAGGTTATATAAAGAAAAAGATATAAATGAGAAGAGAAAAGTTTTCAAAGAAAAGATAAAAACACTCCCCTTTTCTTCAAGGGAGGTTAAAGATAAGGTAAGTTTTCCTGTAGTAATAAGTAAAAAATTATCTCTGCTTACAAAAACTCTTAAGAAAGAAGTAAAAAGGAGAATTTCCGCAAAAGCAATCTTTATGGACATAGACACTCAGAATGATTTCTTGAAAGTAAATGGCGCGTTATACGTAGAAGGTTCTAGGGGTATAGTAAACAACTTAAAGAAATTGACAAATTTTGCCTTAAAAAAGGGAATTCTTATTATTTCCTCGCAGGATACTCATGAAAGAAGAGACCTTGAGCTTAGAGAATTTCCTCCTCATTGCCTAAAGGGCACTCAAGGACAAGAGAAGATTAAAGAAACCCTTCTTAGCAAGTATATGCATTTAACTTTTAAAAAGATGCACTCTCTTAAGAGATTAGAAACGATAGCTTCTGCTTTCCCTCAGATTATTTTAGAGAAGAATACTTTTAATTTATTTTCTAATCTCAACACGGCCAATCTCTTAGAGGTAATATTTCCTGAGCAGGTTGTGGTTTATGGAGTGGTTACGGAATACTGTGTAAAAGAAGCGGTAGAAGGGTTGATAAAATCTGGTTTTAGGGTGGTAATTGTTGAAGATGCTATTTGTGAGATATCCTCCAAGGAAAGGGATAAACTGTTTTTTTTATGGAGGAAGAATGGTGTAAAATTTATGACTACCAAAACTCTCCTGGAAACTTTATCTTGGAAAATTAATTCTAAATAATAAGGAAGAATGGGAGAAATAATGATTTATAAAATTATAAATAAGAGCAAGGATAAAGTGATTTCTCAAACAGCGTTTATTGCCAGAAGTTTTTTTAGCAGGCTTTTGGGGCTAATGTTTAGAAAAAGTATAGCCGAAGATGAAGCCCTTGTTTTCTATCACGCTCCATCTATCCACACCTTTTTTATGAGATTTCCTATAGATATTGTATTTTTAGATAAAAATATGCGAGTAATGAAAATATATCCTGCCCTTAAACCCTGGAAGCTTGCTATCTGTTTACATTCTCTTCTTACTTTAGAATTCCCGCCGCATAAAGTTTCTCAAACTACAACAAAAGTTGGTGATATTTTAGAATTAATCCCCATATCCGCAAAAGACTCACTACTTCCTTAATCCTTTTAATTCGTAGCGTATTAACTTCCGGAAGTGTTGCGAACTAAGCAAGTGAAATTATATTGACTCAAGGTGCATTTTAGTTTATTATAATTCACATAACTTATATAATAATGCGATTTAGGAGGATATAGAGAAGATGCAAACAGGTAAAAAGATAAAAGTAGGGGTTATCGGCGCAACGGGCTTTACCGGAGAAAAATTAGTAGAATTACTGCTTAATCATCCTCAGGTTAAAATTAGCTATCTTTCCGCGAAGCTTGATAAGCAGCAGAAATTTTCTGATTTATTCCCACGATTCAAAAAAAGACTAGAGTTAGTTTGTAAAAATTTAGACATCAAAGAGGCTGCTTCTTTGGCGGAGGTTCTATTTTTAGCGCTTCCTCATACAGTTTCTTTTAAAGTCGCCCCTTTTTTTCTCAAGAAGAATAAAGTTGTTATTGATCTTTCTGCTGACTATCGGCTTAAAGATATTCAAGCCTATAGGAAGTTTTATAAAGTTACCCATAGAGATAAAGAAAATTTAAAAAAAGCCGCGTATGGCCTTCCAGAATTTTTCCGGGATGAAATCAAAAAAGCAAGGCTCATAGCTAATCCCGGATGCTACCCCACAGTTTCAATATTAAGTATAGCCCCAATGTTGTCCGAGAACTTAATAGAAGATATAATTATTGACGCGAAATCAGGAATAACCGGTGCCGGCAGGACTTCTTCTTTGGCGTTTCATTATGCGCATCTGAATGGAAATTTATTCAGCTACAAACCTTTTGATCATCAGCATTTACCGGAAATAAATCAGGTACTTTCCGGTATTGCCAAGAAGGAGGTTAATTTAAGATTTACCCCCCATGTTATTCCTGCTGAAAGGGGAATTTTTATAACTGTTTATGCTAATTTAACTAAGAATATAAGTAAAGGCCAAATATTTAATATATATGAGAAATACTACAAAAAAGAACCTTTTGTAAGAATTTTTAACCAAAATTTACCGCAGCTTAAAGGTGTAGTTGGCACTAATTTTTGTGATATTGGTTTCGCTTCAGAAGGTAGAAAATTAGTTATTGTCGGTGCTATTGACAACTTAGTGAAGGGAGCTTCCGGGCAGGCAATCCAAAATATGAATATTATGTTAGGATTTAAAGAGATGATGGGTTTAGAATGAAAATCCCCCAGGGCTTTTTATTTTCGGGAGTATCCAGCGGAGTAAAAAAATCACACCGATTAGATTTGGGATTGGTGTATTCACCGGATTTTGCCGAAGGGGCTTATTTTTTTACCGATAATAAAGTAAAAGCGGCACCTTTAATTCTGTCTATGAGAAAAATAAAGAGGAATAAAGGAAAGATTAAAGCAATAATCGTAAATAGCGGCAATGCTAATTGTTTTATCGGTAAAAAAGGCCTTGATGATGCCGAAACAATCTGCGGTAAAATTTCTCAATTATTAAGAGAAGACTCTAAATATATTTTACCCTCTTCCACGGGGATTATTGGTAAAAGGCTTTGTCTAACGAAAATATCAAAAAGCTTATCTAAGCTTACCCAGGGGCTTGGAAAAAATATTTCTGATTTTGCGGAGTCTATCCTTACTACGGATACTTTTAAGAAAATTTCTTATAAAGAAGTTACAATAAAAAAAGAAAAAATAAGGATTTTAGGAGTTGCTAAAGGAGCAGGGATGATTTATCCTCACCTTAAGCAGGCAACAATGCTTAGCTTTATCTTCACCGATATAAATATTAAAAACAGTTTATTAAAAGAGGCTTCGCGGCTAGCAATGGAGAATTCTTTTAATTCTATAAGTGTGGATGCTTGCAGGAGCACAAATGATTCCGCTTTTGTTCTTACTTCAAAAAAAGCCGATAAGGTTTTTTTACAAAACAAAGATAAAGATTTTAAGATTTTCGCTAAGTCCTTGGAAGAAGTTTGTTTGAATTTAGCTAAGATGATTGTAAAAGACGGCGAAGGGGCAAGTAAGTTTGTAGAAATTTACCTAAAAGGAGCAAAGACTAAAAACGAGGCAAAGAAAGCAGCATTCTCTATTGCTAATTCTAATCTTTTTAAGTGCGCCCTTTTCGGCTCTAACCCTAATTGGGGAAGAATTGTTGCTGCCTTAGGTCAGGCAGGCATTAAAGTAAAAGAAAATATTTCTATTAACTCGACGTCTCTTAAGAATAGAGAAATAAAGATAACCGTAGATTTAAAGAGAGGATGTTTCTCGAGGAGGGTTTACACCTCTGATTTAACTCCTCAATATGTTAAAATAAATGCTAAGTATAATTAGAAAATTGGAGATAAATAGGAGATAAAATGGTAGAAGAAGCAATAAAAAAGGCTGATGTATTAATCGAAGCTCTTCCGTATATAAAAAAGTTCCATAAAAAGATTTTTGTTATAAAGTATGGCGGTTCTATTTTAGGAGAAGAGAGAATCAGGAAATCGGTTCTTGAGGATATCGCTTTCTTGAGATATACAGGAATACGGCCGATTCTTGTTCATGGAGGAGGCCCAAATATTACCGAGAGGTTAAAGAAATTAAATATTTCTACTGAATTCGTGGACGGAATGAGGGTGACTAATGAAGATACCTTAAAGATAGTAGAGGAAGAACTCAACAAATTAAATGATTTAATTGTTGAGGAAATAAGTTCCCATGGAGTATCGGCAAGAGGGTTTAAAAAGGAAGATGGGATTTTAAAAGTAGAAAAAAAGAGGGCGGATATAGATCTCGGCTTTGTGGGAGAAATTTTTGATTTTGACAAGAAAAGAATAGAAGAGATTCTTAAAGATACAATTCCCGTAATCTCTCCTATGGGGATTTCCAAAGAACTAGTAACTTTTAATGTTAATGCCGATGAAGTTGCTGATTTTATTGCCTCTGGGTTGAAAGCGGAGAAGTTAGTTCTTTTAACTAATGTGTTGGGAGTAATGAGAGATTTTCAAAATGAAGATTCTTTGATTTCTACTATCACTGCCATTGAAGCAGAGGAATTAATTAAAGAAAAAGTGATTGATGAAGGGATGATCCCTAAAGTAAACGCGGCAATAAAGGCAATTTATGGGGGTGTTGGCAAAGCCCATATTGTTGACGCTAAGCTTCTTCACGCTATTCTTTTAGAAATATTTACTGATGAGGGGATTGGAACGGAGATCGTTAAGTAAATTGTACCCTTACGGGCACAAGTAGGTTATGAGCGAAAAAAATTAGGAAGAATGGACATTAAAAAATTATATCAAAAATATACTTTAAATACCTATACGAGGGTGGGGCCGATTTTTGTCAAAGGCAAAGGGAGTTGGCTTATAGATGATGCTGGCCAGCGTTATTTAGATTTATTTCCCGGATGGGGAGTTTCTATTTTAGGGCATTGTCATCCTGGGATTGTGAAGGTAATTAAAGGACAAGCAGGAAGATTAATCCATCTTCCTAATAATTTATATCAAGTTGAGCAGGCTATGCTTGCGAAAGAAATTGTAAACAACTCATATCCTGCCAAAGTATTTTTTGCTAATTCCGGAGCCGAAGGTGTTGAGACGGCAATTAAATTTAGCCGTTTATATGGAAGAGGGTGCCGATATGAAATAATTACGATGAAGAATTCTTTTCATGGAAGAACTTTTGGCGCGCTTTCTGCTACTGGTCAAAATAAATATAAGATTTCTTTTAAACCTATTTTACCGGGATTTAAACAAGTAAATTTCAATGATTTTGCTGATTTTAAAAGAAAAGTTAGTTCAAAAACTGTAGGGGTAATCTTAGAATTAATTCAGGGAGAAGGAGGGGTCGATACTAGTGGTAAAGAGTATGTAAAGAAAGTAAGTGATTATTGCAGGAGAAATGATCTTCTTTTTATTATTGATGAAGTTCAAACAGGGATGGGTAGGACAGGTAAGCTATTTTGCTATCAGAATTATGCAGTTGCGCCTGATATAATGATTTTATCTAAAGGGTTGGGGGCAGGTTTGCCTATATCCGCAGTAGTAGTGAAAGAGAAAATCGCTGATATAATTAAACCGGGGATGCACGCTTCTACCTTTGGCGGCTCTCCTTTGGTAGCGAGAGTATCACGAGAAGTTTTTAAAATTATAAAAAAAGAAAAAATTGTAAATAATGTGGAAAGAAGAGGAAGGTATTTGATGGAGAGGCTATGTGAGCTTAAAAAAGAGTTTTCTTTTATTAAAGACATAAGAGGAATGGGGCTAATGGCAGGGATAGAGTTAAAATTTGACGCTTATCCGATATTTTATGAGTGTCTCAAAAAGAAATTAATTATAAATTCTACCCACAAAAATGTATTAAGAATTATGCCGGCATTAAATGTAACCAATAAAGAATTAGATAGGGGATTAGAGATTTTAAAAGAGGTATTAACGCAGCTTTAGTTAGATAATTGTTGAGTCAATCGGGATGTAGCGTAGTCTGGCTTAACGCGCTTGCTTTGGGAGCAAGAGATCGGTGGTTCAAATCCACTCGTCCCGACGTTATAAATACGGTTGGTATTAAGTGAGGTGAATAATGAAGGAAAAAATTGCTATTGTGTTAGGAAGTAAAACTGACTACCAAGAATTAAAAGACGGTATAGCCCTGTTAGAAAAATTAAGTATTGATTATAGGCTGGAGATTATCTCTGCCCATCGAAATCCTGAAAAGTTAAGAAAGTTTTGTAAAGATATAGAGGATCATGGTGTTAAAGTGGTTGTTGCTTGCGCAGGTTGTGCGGCTGCTCTTCCCGGTTTTATTGCTTCTTATGTAAATATTCCTGTTATAGGAGTGGCATTAAAAGGGGGGATTCTTGACGGTTTAGATGCTCTTTTTTCTATCGTTAGCACTCCTAAGGGGATAGGTTTGGTTTCCAGCGGAGTGGGCAAGAGCGCTTTCATAAACGCTCTCATTTTTTCTTTAGAAATCCTCTCATTAAGAGATAAAAAATATTTTTCTAAATTGATAATGTTGAAGAAGAAATTTAAATGAGAAAGATTTTCATTGATCCTGGAAGTATTGATTATTCTCTTGTGCATGAAGCAGCCCAGGTAATTTTTAATGAAGGGATTGTCGCTCTTCCCACCGAAACAGTATATGGGTTAGCCGGCCGTGCCGACAAGAAAGAGGTGGTAGAGAAACTTTATAAGATAAAGCAAAGGCCTGGAGAAAAACCATTTGCTTATGTTGTAGATAATCCACAAGAGGCTACTGATAATTATTTCTTTACTCTTCCTCCTTTTGGGTACCGGCTTATAGAAAGATTTTGGCCAGGGCCGCTTACGATTATTTATTATGCTCCCGATGATAGAAAAATTGGAGTAAGAGTCCCTTCTCATGTTGTTGCCAAAGAAATTTTTAAAGAAGCGAATGTCCCGGTTTATCTTCCTTCAGCAAATATAAGCGGAGAAAAAGAGGCAGTAAGTGCGTCTGAAGTTGAGGCGATTTTTGATGGTAAAATTGATTTAGTCGTGGATAGCGGCTCTTCTTCGCATGCGCAAGCTTCCACAGTAATAGATTTAACCCAGCATCCGTTTAAAATTTTACGAGAAGGAGTAGTTTTAGGAAAAGATATCGTTGAGGTTTTTGTCAAAAAGAGAGTTCTTTTTGTATGTACCGGTAATAGCTGTCGTTCTCCTTTAGCGCAATTTCTTTTAGAGAAATATTTGCAGGAAGTTAAGCCTCATCTTGAAAGTAGATACCAGATAATTTCCTGTGGAATTCATGCTTTGGAAAATTCAAGAATATCAACTTCAGCGGCAAGCATTTTAAGAGACCAAGAAGGTATAGACGCAAGATGGTTTCGCGCCAAGAAAATGGATAGGCATATTATTCTCTCTTCAGATTTAATTTTTACTATGGAAGATTCCCAGAGTAATTACATTTTAAGCTTTGAGCCTACTGTTCAAGGTAGAATATTTTCGTTAAAGAAATTTCTCCCTCCACAGTTAGAAAGAGATATTCCTGATCCTATCGGGGGCAGCTTTGAGCTTTACGGACAAGTTTATTCTCTTATAAAGAGTGCAATTTTAGAGATAATTGATTGGCTGTAACAAATGCAAAAATAAAATTAGTTTATGGTTTATAGTTAATAGTTTATAGCTAACTCTCGTTCTATAAATTGGGTTTTAGCCATAAACTATACACCATAGCCTATAAACTTTTTTCATTTTGATTTTTCCATTTTGAATATGAAAGTTGCTTTAGCTTCAGACCATCGAGGGTTTAAATTAAAAAATATTTTAGGAGATTTTCTTAAAGAAAAGGGTTACAATGTTGTTGATTTCGGTACTCACACATCTGATCCTTGCGATTATCCCGACATGGTTTGGCCTGCTTGTTTAGCGGTAAAGAACAAGAAAGCCGAACGCGGCCTTCTTATCTGTTATACAGGAATAGGAAGTTGTATCGCTGCCAATAAAGTAAAGGGCATAAGAGCGGCTTTGGTTCATAACCTTAAAAGTGCGATTCTCTCAAGAAAGCATAATAATAGTAACGTTTTGGTTTTGCCGGCATATTTGGTTACTTCCAAGGAGGCTAAAAGAATAGTTTCTAAGTGGCTCAAAGAAGAATTTGAAGCAGGCCGGCATTTAAATAGATTAAAAAAGGTGAAAGAAATCGAGGAGGCTGAATTTGTTTGAACAAATAAAGCGTGTCGATCCTTTAGTCTATGAGAGTTTGGCCAAAGAGCTTACGCGGCAAAGGGATCATATTGAGTTAATTGCTAGTGAAAATTTTGCTCCCATAGCAGTGTTAGAAGCTCAAGGTTCAGTATTAACAAATAAATATGCCGAAGGCTATCCTGGGGCACGTTGGTATGGAGGGTGTGAATTTGTAGATGAAGTTGAAGATTTAGCTTGTCAGAGAGTAATAAAGCTATTTGGTGCTGAGTACGCCAATGTTCAGTCTCATTCCGGCACTCAGGCGAATATGGCAGTGATGATGGCTGTTTTAGAGCCGAAAGATACAATTTTAGCTATGGACTTAGCTTGTGGAGGGCATCTTTCTCACGGCCATTTTTTAAATTTCAGCGGGAGGTTCTATAATATTGTTGCTTATGGAGTTAACAGAGATACGGAAATGTTAGATTATGATGAGATAGAGTCTCTTGCCAGAAAGCATAAGCCAAAAATGATTATTGCCGGAGCTTCTGCATATCCGCGGATAATTGATTTTAAAAAATTTAGAGAAATTGCTGATAAAGTAGGGGCGTATTTGTTAGTAGATATGGCCCATTTTGCCGGTTTAGTTGCCGCTAAAATACACCCTAACCCTTGCGAGTATGCAGAATTTGTAACTTCTACTACACACAAAACTTTAAGAGGCCCGCGGGCAGGGTTTATTCTTACTCGCCGGGAATTTGCCAAAAAAATTGACACTGCAGTTTTCCCTGGAACTCAAGGCGGTCCTCACATGCATATAATCGCGGCTAAAGCCGTTGCCTTTGAGCTTGCCCTTAGTGAAGATTTCATAGGGTATCAAAAACAAGTGGTGAGTAATGCCCGTTATTTTGCTAAGTGTATGGAGGAAGTTGGCTTTCGCGTTGTCAGTGGAGGAACGGATACCCATCTTTTTCTCCTGGATTTAAGGTCAAAGAACATTAGCGGAAAAAAATGCGCTTTAATTTTAGAAGAAGTAAATATTACAGTAAATAAGAATCTTATCCCTTTTGACTCTAAACCGCCTGCAGTTGCTAGCGGAATAAGAATAGGGACTCCCGCAGTAACTACCCGGGGAATGAAGGAAGGAGAAATGAAAAAAATAGCCGGTTTTATTAATGATGTTTTGGACAGCAAAGATGATCAAGCGGTAATAAAGAAAATAAAAGAGGAAGTGATTGGGCTTACAAAAAGGTTTCCTCTTTATGCCCAAGTAGAGTAAGAGTGTAAAACATGACAAAGAAAATCAAGAGGCCGGGTTGGGATGAATACTTTATGAAGGCCGCCTTTTTAGTTAGCGAACGTTCTACTTGCTTAAGACGAAAGGTAGGGGCGGTATTAGTGAAGAATAAACAGATTCTTGCTACCGGTTACAATGGCGCTCCTTGCGGGATAACGCACTGTGATGTGAGGGGGTGCTTGCGCCAGGAATTAAAAGTTCCTTCCGGGAAGCGCCATGAAATTTGTAGAGGCTTACATGCTGAGCAAAATGTACTACTGCAGGCTGCGCGGTTTGGAGTTTCTGCCCAAAAAAGCGTTCTTTATATAACTAACGCTCCTTGCGGTATTTGCGCTAAAATGATTATTAATGCCGGTATAAAAGAAGTTGTTTTTACCGATGATTATCCGGACAAGATGGCACAAGACTTTTTAAAAGAAGCAAGAGTAAAATTGAGGGAGGCGATAATTTAAATATGAAGTGTCCATTTTGTAATCACAATGAAGATAAGGTCGTTGATTCCCGGGAAACTTCTGAAGGCAGCACGGTAAGAAGAAGGAGAGAATGCCTAAATTGCGGAAAGCGGTTTACTACTTATGAATGCGTGGAAAAGACACCTTTGATGGTAATAAAAAAAGATGGAAGGCGTGAATCATTCAACCGTGGAAAAATGCTGAATGGCTTATTGCGGGCTTGTCAGAAGAGGCCGATAAGTATGGAAAAATTAGAGAAACTTGTTGCTGAGGTTGAAGTAGAGATACAGAAGAAATTTGAACAAGAAGCACAATCGCGCCATATCGGAGAATTGGTAGTAGAGAAATTAGCTAAATTGGATGATGTCGCTTATGTGAGGTTTGCTTCTGTTTATCATCAGTTTAAAGATATAAATCAGTTTATGCGTGAATTAAGAGAGATTTTGGGTAAGAGAATCAGATGAGATTTCTGATTCTTTCAGAAATCTTTAATTTTGTTCTAATAGAAAAAAATTAAGATGGTAGAAGTGGAGCTTTCTCGTATTATTATTGATGAAGAAAAGAGGGAGCAGGTTATTGTATTAAAGGAAAAAACCGGCAGCCGTTTTTTTCCTATAGTTATTGGGATAAATGAAGCAATAGCAATAAGAGTACCTTTAGGTGGGTTTGCTTCACCTCGGCCATTGACTCATGATTTTATTTGTTCTCTCATTAGGACATTAGAAGTTAGGTTGGAAAAAGTGGTTATAGATAAGTTAGTGGATAATACTTTCCACGCTAAGTTATATTTAATGACCAAAGATAATGAGCCAAAGACAATAGACACCCGTCCTTCCGACGGCATTGCTTTGGCGGTAAGAATGAAATCTCCTCTTTTTGTAGAAGAGCAAGTATTTGATAAGCTTTTTCAATAATCTAAAATGTAACGTGTATTTTTAACCCCGACTTGATGATTCTTACCAACGCTTTAAAAAAAATTCCTCATCTCTTTTTAATTTCTTCTTTGGCTAAAAAAAGACAAATAAATATCTGGCTTGTAGGCGGGTTTTTAAGAGATATTTATTTTCAGCCAAAGGCTGATTCCCGCCTGCCGTCGGGCACGGCGCCTCAGGCGAAAAAAAAGAATAAAAAGCTCACTGATTTTGATTTCTGTGTGGAAAGTAATGTGATATCTATAGTGAAAGAATTCGCCAAAAAGATCTCTTCAAAGTTTATTGTTCTTGATGAGAGTCAGGGGGCCTATAGAGTAATTTTAAAAAAGAAGGGTAAAATTTATACTTATGATTTTACTGCTTTACGAGGAAAAGACTTTTGTGACGATCTTTCCCTAAGAGATTTTTCTATCAATACTTTAGCTGTAAATTTAAATAAGAGAGGTAGAAAGTTAATTGATTGTTTCACCGCAAGAGGAGATTTAAGAAGAAAAATAATTAGGATTATCAAAGAGGAAGTGCTCGCCCAAGACCCTTTACGTATTTTAAGGGGATTTTCTTTTATGGCGCTTTTAGGTTTCCGCATTGAGAAAAAGACTCAAAAATTGATGTGTAAATTCAAAAAGTTTCTAGAAAATGTTTCTGGAGAAAGGGTGAATGAAGAGCTGTTTAAGATACTTTCTTGCCGCAGGTCTTATCCAGTAATTAAGAAAATGGATGAATTAAGAATAATTGATGAAATTATTCCTTACATTGATGAAGCAAGGGGTGTTTCTCAAGGCGGCTATCATCATCTTGATGTCTGGAGCCATTCATTAGAAACGTTGCGGCAATTTGAATTATTTTATCGTAAGAAGTTGGTAAGAAACAGCGAAATTTTATCTTATCTTAACGAAGAATTAGCCCAAGGCAGGCAGCGCATTCAGATAGTAAAATTAGCCTGCATTTTGCACGATATTGGTAAATCTTTCGCTAGACAGAAAAAAGGTAAAAAAACTATCTTTCATACTCATGAAAAAATAGGCCGGGATTTAGCTGGAATAATAGCTCATAAATTGCGTTTATCTTTACGGGAAAAAGAAGTTTTAAAAAAGTTAATCTACTGGCATCTTCGGCCGGGATATTTAGCTGATCAGGCTGTTCCTTCGCAAAGAGCAATTTATCATTTTTTCCGTGATGCTGAGGATGAAGGCGTAGGAGTGATTCTTGTTTCTTTATCAGATTGGCGGGCAACAAGAGGGCCGCTCATTGATCTTAAAAAAAGAAAGAAACATGAAAAAGTTATGCTTAAACTCATAGATTATTATTTCCAAGAAAAGAAAAGAGTCCCTTTACATAAAATAGTAGACGGTTACGACATCATGAAAAAGTTTAACCTCACTCCCGGCCCCTTAATTGGGAAAATTCTAAAAAAAATAAAAGAGGAGCAAGCCCTAGGAAAAATTTCCGCAAAAAGAGAAGCATACAAAATAGCTAAAACCCACTTGCACCTACGCGGTGCAAGTGGGGGTGCAAGAGAAGAGAAATAATGAGAAAAATTCCCTTGGTAGAAGGAAAAATTTACCATATCTTTTCTAAAAGTATCGCTGGTTTTAAGATATTTGGCAATGATTCAGAATATGAGAGAATGAGGAATATGCTTCGATATTATAAAGTAGATAACTCTCCTTTGAGATTTTCTGCTTTTCTTGAAATAAAAAATAAAGAACTATTTTTCGAAAAACATTTTATGGAGAGGGATAATTTAGTAGAAATAATCGCTTATTGTTTTATGCCTACACATATTCATTTAATCTTAAAACAGGTGAGACAAAAGGGCATTTCTATTTTTATGAACAATATTCTCAATAGTTACACACGTTATTTTAATGTAAAGATTAAAAGAAAAGGTCCTTTGTGGGAGAGTAGATTTAAGAATGTGTTAGTAAAGACAGACGAACAATTTCTTCATTTAACTCGATATCTCCACTTAAATCCTGTAACTGCCTATTTGGTAGAGCGGCCTGAGCATTGGAGTTTTTCTTCTTATAAAGAATTTCTCGGAGAGATAAGGGAAGAAGAAAGGTTATGTAATTATTCTGATGTATTGAATATAAATCCTAAGGAGTACAAGAAGTTTGTAAAATCGCAGATAGATTACCAAAGGGAATTAGCAGAAATCAAAGAATTATTTTTAGAATAACCCTTACTTGCACCTACGCGGTGCAAGTAAGGGTTTAAAAGAGGGTGGAGAGTGATGGAGAAGAAAAAAATGATGAGATTGGTAGTGAATTTGATTTTGGGTTTGTTCTTTTTTAATTTTTCCTTTGCGGAGACGATTGTTTTAAAATCGGGTAAGGTAGTAGAAGAAAAGATTGTGGAGAGGACTGATGAGTACATAAAAGTTGATCTTTTTGGAGTGCCATTGACCTATTATTTGGATGAGATTGAGAGTATTGATGGGGAAAGTGTTGTTTTAACTCTTTCAAAGGAAGAAGTTCAACCACAATACGGTATTTCTCCTTATATAACAGATGAAGATGTAAATGCTGCTGATATTTATAGAAAAGCAGGATCTAAGTTGACAGAACTTCCCGAAGATTTTAGAGATAAAGCAGATAAGGTAATAAAAAATGGCTGGGTAGGTGGTAATGAAGAGTTAAAAGAGATTTTAATGAAAAACAAAACGGCCATAAATGAATTTAAGAAGGCAACAATGCAGAGGAGTGATGGATTTGCTTTTAGTAAAAGGCCCCAAAAGCTTGACGCAACTACGATATTACTTGATTGTCGGGATGAATTAAATCTTTTTAGGCTCCTACTTTTAGAGGGGATGATGCATGAGACTGAAAAGGAGCATGTACAAGCAGGAGAAGATTATTTATCCGCTACAAGATTCATACTGCATTTATCTCAGCAAAAATTCTCAATTTTGATTTCAACCATGGCGGAAATTATATGTTTGGATGTAGCTTATCCTTGTTTAGGGCAAAACATTCAAAATAGGGCATTTGATAAGGAGTATTATAAGAAATTGTTGGATAATTTGTTGTTAATAAAAAATAATCAGGATTTTTTAAAAAACGCACTTGAAGAAGAGGCAGAAGTGCTAAAAAGTTTCATGCGGCAGATAGAAGAAGCCGCTAAAAAAGGAGTAAGTTATGATGAGTTGTCTGCAATGATTATGATGGATAATACTATTGAGATGCAATATAGAGAAGACAGGAAAAAAATTGAAGAGATAAATATGATGTTAGATTCAGAATTCTTCTCAGAATTTTATAGAATAGTTAGTGGTATCGTCGATGATTTTACCAAAACTGCGATTTTTTCTGCCCGAGAGAATAATCCGGAGATTTACGAAAAGAAAATTAGTGATTTTTCTGCTTCGATAAAAAAACAGAGATATCTATTGGATTATGTGGAGGAAAAAGCGATAATTGAAGGAAAAAGCCGTAAGTTTATACTTGCTGATACATTCGCAAAAATTATGTTTACAGGCGGTACGCCGCAATATTCAAAGGCGATCGAACGCTACCATATCTTTTATAATAGATTGAATACTCTAATTGTTGGGATTGCCTTGAAATTATATCAGTTAGAGAAGGCTATGTTACCTGAAGATTTAAAGCAACTAATACCAGTATATTTGAAAAATGTTCCTCAAGATACCTTTAATCAATTTAACCCTTTAAGGTATAAAAAGAGAGATAAAGGATTTATTGTATATAGTTTTGGGCCAGACAGAAAAGATGACCAATGGAGCATTGAGTATAATAAAGATAACCCAGAAAAGGGAGGAGACATTATTTTTTCCGCATACTAATGTCGCAAGACCCATACTTGCACCTACGCGGTGCAAGTATGGGGTGTAAGTGGGGGTTTGATGGCGGAGGGTAAAAATGAAGATTAGAGAGATAGAGGTTTTGGTGGTTAAGGGGGATATTACGGAAGTGGATACGGAGGCGATTGTGAATGCGGCGAATAACGAATTTCGTATGGGGGGAGGAGTCGCTGGAGCAATTAAAAGAAAGGGAGGGAAAATTATTGAAGAAGAAGCCCAAAAACAAGGGCCGGTTAAGGTAGGCGAGGCAGTATTGACTTTGGCAGGTAATTTAAGAGCAAAATATGTTATTCATGCGGCGACGATGGAGTTAGATTTTAAAACTGATGAGGAAATTGTAAGAAAGGCAGCTTACAATACTTTGCTTTGTGCGCAAAAACATAAAATTACTTCTTTAGCATTTTGTGCTTTAGGTTGTGGTGTGGGAAGATTTCCTTATAAAGCAGCTTCTAAGATAATGGCTCAGGAAATTTTTAGATATTTAAGAGAAAGTAAAGCCCCAACCCTAAAAAAAATAGTTTTTGCTTTATATTCTCAAGCTGCCTATGAAATTTTTCAGAAGAATATAGATAGCTATTTAGAATATATGGTTGGAAAGGTTAGCCAGGGGCCGTTTGTAACCGTAGACGGGATAGTGGAATACAGGCAAGGAATCGTAATGATAGAAAGAAGTAACCCTCCATTTGGCTGGGCTCTTCCTGGAGGGTTTCTTGATTATGGGGAGAGCCTAGAAAGCGCGGTAGCAAGAGAGATTAAAGAGGAAACCGGCCTTGAATTTGTTGATTTCAAGCAGTTTAAGACATATTCAGAACCTGACAGAGATCCTCGATTTCATACTGTTTCTGTTGTGTTTACAGGGTGTGGCCAAGGTGAACTTGTTGCTGCTTCCGATGCGAAAAGTGCTAAAGTTTTTGAATTAAATTCTCTTCCTCAAAATTTAGCTTTTGACCATGGAGAAATAATTAGGGATTACATGCGTTGTCGTGCTTTGTCAAAGAAATAATCTTCTGTAGAGATGGTGTATTCTGCTCGCTATTAAAAATACAAAAAAACAATAAAATGCAGGAAGTCCCCATACGTTACCTTAAAGGAGTCGGCCCTAGGAAAGAAGCGGTTTTTAATAATTTAGGAATTTATACTGCAGGAGACCTGCTTTATTATTTTCCTTTCCGCTATGAAGATAGGAGAAATTTTAAAAAGATGAGTGAATTAAAGGAAGGGGAGGCTTGTTTGATCAAAGGCAGGGTCTGTGCCAGGAACCTAAAGAAGATGCCCTATTTTATCCCTAAAGTACGGGTGAAGAGCATTTTTGAGGCAGCCTTAAGCGACGAAACCGGTTTGGTAAATTGCGTATGGTTTAATCAGCCTTTTCTTAACGATTTGATAAAGGTGGGTGAAGAATTAATTGTTTATGGAAAGCCATTATACTCTAATAATAAATTTAAGTTAGTTTCCCCGGAATATGAATTAGTAAAAGATAAAGAAGATGATTTTCTAAATCTAGGAAGAATTATAGGGGTTTATCACTTATCAAGCTTTTTTACCCAGAAGTTTATGAGAAAAATTATGCATCTTGTCCTGTATAATTTTAAAGGGAGAATGCCTGACCCTCTACCATTCTATATAAGAAAGGAAAAAAATGTACCTAATATTGCAAGGGGTTTAGAAGAAATTCATTTCCCCGGAACTTTTGAGGAAGCCGAATGTGCCAGGGAAAGATTCATTTTTCAGGAGTTATTTCTCTCTCAAATTTTAGTGTATTTGAGAAAAGCAAAACATCGTTCCCAAAAAGGCCCTTTATTTAAGATAAGAGAGGAGGTTTTAAAAAAAATAAGAAAAAAACTACCATTTGAATTAACTCTTGCCCAGGAAGAGGCTTTTTCTCAAATCAGGAGTAGCTTAGAGAAGCCTTACCCCATGCATTGCCTTCTTCAGGGAGATGTGGGTTGCGGCAAGACAGTTGTTGCTATTTTTGCTGCCGGTATATGTGTAGATTGCGGCAGCCAGGCTGCTTTTATGGTTCCAACAGAGGTGTTAGCTTATCAGCACAAACAAACCTTAGAAAGAATCTTTAAAGAGTTCAAATTTAAGATCGAAGTTTTGACATCTTCTTTGTCTAAGAAAAAAATAGAGAAGATCAAAGTTGAATTAAAAGAAGGAAAGATTAATATAATCGTAGGCACCCATTCTCTTATTCAGGAAAAAATAGAATTTAAGAAATTAGGCTTAGTGGTTATTGATGAGCAGCATAGATTTGGCGTTGCTCAGCGGGTGCTTCTTCCCAAGAAGGGGGTTAATCCTCATTGTTTGGTAATGAGCGCTACGCCCATACCAAGAAGTTTAGCTCTTTCTTTGTATGGCGATCTTGACCTTGCAGTGATAAAAGAGTTGCCCAAAGGTAGAATTTCTCCTCAGACTATCTGGGTAAAAGAAGAAAAAAGAAAGTGGGTTTATGATTTCTTAAAAACAAAATTAGAAGAAGGAAGACAAATTTTTGTAATCTATCCTGTTATTGAGGAAAGCGTTGATGAAGATTTAAAGTCTCTGGAGGTAATGCATAAAGAGATTTGTAAGCAGTTTTCAAGCTTTTCTGTAGGAATGTTTCACGGGAAGATTAAGAGTCAAGAAAAGCTAAAGGTAATAAAGGAGTTTAGAGAGAAGAAGATAAACATTTTGGTTTCCACTACAGTAGTTGAAGTTGGTATAAATATAGAGAATGCTTCGGTGATGGTAGTAGAGAATCCTGAAAGATTTGGCTTGGCCCAGCTTCATCAGCTGAGGGGGAGGATTCAACGTTCCATTTACCAGCCGCATTTTATTCTTATAAGTAAAAGTAATCTTTCGCAAATTGCCCTAAGGAGGCTTGGAATAATTTCTCAAGAAACTAATGGGTTTAAGATTGCCGAGGAAGATCTTAAGCTAAGAGGCCCGGGGGATTTTTTTGGAAATTTACAGCACGGCCTTCCTAAGCTAAAAATAGCTAATCCTTTGAGAGATTTGGAAATATTGAATCAGGCACGTTCTTTTGCCTACAAGGTAATAAAGGAAGATCCTTATTTAGAAAAACCTCATCATCGCTGCATAAAGGAGCATCTTGATTTTTGGTTTCAACAAAACGCGAATCAACGCGAATCAAACGCAAATACACACAAATAATATTCGCGATAATTTCCGCCCGAGGCGCCCGCCTGCCGGACGGGCAGGGATCAGCCTCTGTCTGAAGCGTTACCTGAAGAACTACACGGCAGGCAGGCAGGGATTAGCGGTCATTAGCGTATATGAAGATCATAAAAGGCACTTTAAAAGGTAGAAATATAATTTGTCCGCCGCATATAAGGCCGGTTTCTTTAAGAGTGAAAAAGGCCTGTTTTGATATTTTAAAAGGAGAAATTGAAGGAAGGCGAGTTTTGGACCTTTTTGCCGGTTCAGGTTCATTAGGAATAGAAGCTCTTTCCTGCGGAGCGAAACAGGCAATATTTATAGATATAGAAGGAGAATGCATAGAGACGATAAAAAAGAACCTCACTTCTCTTAAGCTTGTTCTTGAGGCAGAGGTTTACCCCATTAGAAAAATACCCTGCGGCTTGCCACAGAGTAAATATTTTTCAACAGGTGCAGGGTTTAATAGCCCTGAGTTTTCTAACGGGGTTTACTTAAAGGATGTTTTTAGGGCAGTTGAAGATTTTGCCGCCTTAGGTGAGAAATTTGACCTTATTTTTTTAGATCCTCCGTATTATAAAGGAATGATTAAGAAATTCTTGCAAACATTAGAGGAGTATGATATATTAACCGCTCCTGGCTTTTTAATAGGTTTTTGTTATGTCAAAGATGACGTTTTGATGGACAGCAATAGATTTTCTCTTATTTTAGAGAAAAAATACGGCCAGAACCTTCTTTTAATATATAGAAAAAAATGATGATGAAAGCTATTTGTCCAGGAACGTTCGATCCTATAACTAATGGACATATTGATATTATAAAGAGGGCATCTTTTATTTTTAAAGATATAGTCGTCTCGGTGGCAAAAAAGCCATCTAAGGATACTCTTTTTTCATATTCAGAGAGGCTGAAATTGATAAAAGAGGCAACAAAGGGGATAAACGGAATAAGAATAGAAGGTTTTGATGGTTTGGTGGTAGATTTTGCCCGCCGCAGAAATGCAAAAGTGATTGTGAGGGGTTTAAGAATGATTTCCGACTTTGAGTATGAGTTTCAGATGGCCTTAACCAACCGTAATTTAGCTCCCTCTATAGAGACAATTTTTCTTATGCCGAGTCCTGAGTATTGTTATATTTCCTCTCGTCTCATAAAAGAAACTATACTTTTAGGCGCGAATCTAAGACAGTTTTTGCCGTTGTCAGTCTTAAAAGCTTTAAAGAAAAAAAAAGATGAAAGTAGAAGTAGAAAAAATAAGAGATAAAGAAATAGAGATAGAAGAGAATATTCCTGCCTGTTCCTGGGATATGGATAGTTCTGATATTAATTTTGTCGATGATATTCATCTTGATTGTAAATTTATAAAGGCCGGTCGAGAGATTAAGGTGAATGCATACGTAGCTATCAATCGGTTGATCACTTGTTCCCGCTGTTTAGAAAGAGTGAAGCAGACAAAAAAACAAGAATTCAAATTGAGCTATAGTATTAACAAGTTAAAAGATTATTTAGAGGTTGACGAAGATATCCGAGAACAAGTTCTTCTCAATTTTCCTATGAAAGTTTTATGTAAGCCTGATTGTAAAGGGTTGTGTTCTATTTGCGGAGCAAATTTAAATTTCCAGGAATGCCAATGTTATAAAAAATCAAAATGCCTACCTGCCGGCAGGCAGGCAAAATGGTAAGTTAACTTTCAGCTGAAGGTTTAATTCGAACTTTCTAACAAGGAGAAGTATATGGCTCACCCTAAAAGAAAACATTCTCATTCTCGTAGCAGAAAGAAAAGAACGCATCAGAAATTAGTATCTCCTCTTTTAGTAGAGTGCAAGCAATGCCGGCACCTTAAGCCTGCTCATATGATTTGTCCTTTTTGCGGGTATTATGCCGGTAGAGAAGTGATTAAAATAGAGAGGAAAGAAAAAAAGAAGAAAAAAAGATGACAATAAACGCAGATGAAATTAGCTCATGGTTGATAGCTGATAGTTTATAGCCGGTAATTCTTTTGTTCTATGAGCTAGGAATTATGAACTATTGATGAATTATTAGTTTTGGTGATTTGCGTGAAGTTGTGTCAAGAAGATGAGATATAAAATAGGCTTAGATGTATCAGGCGGAGATTTCGCGCCGGAAGAAATCCTTAAAGGGGCGATTCTGGCCAAAGAAGAATTTAATGCTGATGTTATTTTAATTGGCGTAAGAGAAGAAATAGAAAAAGAATTGTCTCGATACAAAAGCACTTCTGGAAAATTTGTCATAATGGATGCTCCCGAGAAGATAGGGATGGGTGAATCTCCCGTAAGTTCTGTGAGGAGAAAAAGAAATTCTTCGATAGTGATAGGGGTTAATTTTTTAAAGGCAAGAGGAATTGACGCTTTTGTTTCTTGTGGAAATACAGGAGCGGTAGTGTGCGCTTCCACTTTAACTTTAGGGTTGATTGAGGGGATAGAGCGCTCTGGGATTGCGGTAACGATTCCTACCCAAAAGGGAGTTTCTTTGATGATTGATGTAGGGGCAAATATTAGCCCTAAGCCTTTGCATCTTCTTCACTATGGAATAATGGCTTCTATCTATTGCAACATAGTATTGAATAAAGAAAATCCTACTATTGGCCTTCTTAATATTGGAGAAGAAGCATCCAAGGGTTCAGATTTTATCAAATATGTGCATAAACTTTTTTCTGCCTCAGCGCTAAATTTTATAGGAAATTTAGAGGCAAAAGATATTTTCTCGGGTAAGTGTGACTGCATAGTGTGTGATGGATTTGTTGGTAACGTTGCCCTAAAAGTTTCTGAGGGCTGCGCTGAGGTTGTGGGAAGATTCTTTATCGATACGATGAAGAAAAGTCTTTTAGGAAAAATTGGTTTGCTTTTAGCTAAAGGAAATTTGAAAAAATTTAAGAACTTAATTAATTATGCTGAATACGGAGGCGCTCCTCTTCTAGGGGTAAATGGAATTGTAATTATCGGCCATGGCCGTTCCAGTAGCCTGGCAGTTAAAAATGCCATCAGAGCAGCCTTGCAGGAGTTAAATCGAAACTTAAATTTAGAAATAAAAAAAAGAACAGAAGAAATTTGCCAAGAGGCAGGGGTTAAAGAAATACTCGCGGTTTAGTGTATTGGTTAAATTAGATTTAGGGATATTAGTCTGATAGTAAATAGTCCAACAGGCCCTGAGCCTGTTGGGTAGTCAGTAGAGTATATTTTATTGCAAATTGCAAAGTGAAAAGTGAAAAATGCAAAAGTAAGAGATATGAGTTTTGTGTGCAAGTGTTTAATTTTAATTTTTGCAATTTACAATTTGCATTTTGCACTGAATATTCACTGGATATTTAAAAGAATTTAGGCCAACAGGACACTCTGTTGAGTAGACGGTATTCAGTGAATATTTATTATTAGTCTGATATGAAAGCAGTAATTTTTCCTGGTCAGGGATCTCAATATGTGGGGATGGGAAAGGATATTTATGATAATTTTCCCCAAGTAAGGAGTATTTTCTCTCAAGTAGAGGAGATTGCCGGTTTTGAATTATCTAAAAAATGTTTTTTTGGGCCCGAGGAAGAATTAAAAGATACTTCCACTCAACAGTTAGCTATCTTAGCGGTGAGCTTGGGCTGTTTTGAAATTTTTAAGCAAAAGCATATCAAAATTGATTATTTTGCAGGATTAAGCCTTGGAGAGTACAGTTGTCTAAATCCTGCGGGTGTCCTGTCTTTAGAAAATTTGGTAACTTTAGTGAAAGCACGCGGCCTAGCTATGCAGGAGGCCTCCTTAGCTAGTTCTTCTTGTATGTTTGCAGTTATAGGTTTGGAAGAGAGAGTTTTAAGGGAAGGGCAGGCTTCAGGGTTTTACATTGCTAATAAAAATTGCCCTGGCCAGATAGTTATATCGTTGAGCCAGGAAAATAGATTTAAAATTAAAGAAGCTTTGATAAATTTAGGGGCGAGGGTAGTAGAATTAGAGGTGAGCGGCGGATTTCATTCACCTTTTATGGAAGCGGCAAAAGCGCGCTTGGAGAAAGCAGTAAACGATATGGATTTTTTTGATGCTAATATCCCTATAGTTAGTAATGTCACAGCAAGAGCTCATCAGAATAAAGAAGA
Organism: Candidatus Omnitrophota bacterium; assembly: GCA_018823915.1. Taxonomy (GTDB): domain Bacteria; phylum Omnitrophota; class Gorgyraeia; order Duberdicusellales; family 4484-171; genus JAHJHM01. The sequence continues at coordinate 1,337 of JAHJHM010000235.1, read as the reverse complement.
AATAAAAAAGAACCTTATTGAGCAGTTAACTTCCACTGTTTTATGGCGGGATTGCGTAGAATTTATGGCAGCAAAGGGTGTAGAGGCCTTTTTTGAAGTGGGGCCTTCCAAGGTTTTACGCGGGTTGATAAGAAAAATAAACCCTCAGATTGAAGTTATTAATATAGAGAAAAAAGAAGATTTGTAGCTAAGGGGAGTAAAAATGGATTTTCGGGATAAAGTGGTAATAGTTACGGGAGCTGCTCAGGGTATTGGCAAGGAGATTGCCCTTGGGTTTGCCAGGAAAAAAGCGAAGGTTGGCCTCTTTGATGTAAATGAAGATAGAATTAGCCAAACAGTTGAAGAAATAAAGTCATATTCTCAAGTCTTAGGCTTTAAGGTTGATGTTACCAATTTAGAAGAAGTAGAGAGGGGAATTAATAAAATTATTGACAACTGGGGGAGAGTTGATATATTAATTAACAATGCCGGCCTTGCTAAAGACAGTTTGATTTTACGTTTGGCAGAGAGTGATTGGGATAAGGTTTTGGCGGTAAACCTAAAGGGTGCGTTCAATTGTATCCGGACGGCGGCAAAATTTATGGTAAAGCAGCGTTACGGAAGAATTATTAATATGTCTTCGGTAATAGGGATAATGGGTAATCCCGGCCAGGCAAATTATGCTGCTTCCAAGGCAGGGCTGATTGGATTGACTAAATCTTTAGCTAAAGAATTAGGATCAAGAAATATAAATGTTAATGCCGTTGCTCCGGGATATATAGAAACCGCAATGACTGAAAAATTAGATGGAAAAATAAAAGAAGAGATGTTACGGAGAATCCCGTTAAGAAGATTTGGCCAGCCTCAAGATGTAGCTAAGGCAGTATTTTTTTTGGCATCGTCTGATGCCGATTACATTACCGGTCAGGCATTAGTGGTAGATGGCGGCCTGATTTAAAAAAGGAGGTAAAATGAGCGCTGAGGAAAAAATTAAGGAGATTATTGCTGAACAGTTAGGGGTAAAAAAAGAAGAAATAAAGCCGGAAAGTTCCTTTATCGATGATTTGGGAGCGGATTCTTTAGATACGGTAGAGGTAGTCATGGCTTTAGAGGAAGAATTTGGGATAGAAATCCCTGATGAGGACGCGGAGAAGATAACCACAGTAGGAGAGGCAATAAAATATATTGGAGAAAAAGCAGGAAAAAAACAAGAATAATTTTTATTGTTTCTTAGGTATAGGCGCTGTTGCATAATGTACCAGCGCCTGATTACAATGATTACTAAAAGATTACAACGATTGAAAACATTAACAATTTTAATCACTGTAATCAAGTTTTAATCGTTGGAATCAGGGATT
>JAHJHM010000234.1 GCA_018823915.1 Candidatus Omnitrophota bacterium | reverse complement strand
TTAATGATGGATGTAATCCCATTATAACCTCCTTAGGAAGCAATCTTTAAATCTTGCCCTCAGCGCCTTCATATCTTTTTGTGCTTCGCTCTTATCTTTAAACTCTCCCACTAATATTACCTGGAATTTGCCTTTTTTAGATATCCAGACAGAATATCCCTTTTCTTTCAATTTTTTCGCTTCAACTTGGGCGATACCCTGCTTAAGATAACTTCCAACTTGAATGGTGTATTTTCCTGTGCCGTCTTCTTTTTTTTCTTCCGCCTTTTCTTCCATATCATCTTCGCTTAATCCTTCTTCTCTTTTTTGCTCTCTTGTTCCTAAATTATTAATCGTAACGTCCGAAATTACGGCTGCGGATTGATTTTCCTTTGATGAAACACTTATTCTCTCCTTAAGATGAGCAGTTTTTCTTCCTTTTTCTATTCCCATAGAATATATAAGGACAAGCGAAAGTACTACTGCCGTACCTGAAAACAAAAGAATATCCAGAGACAAATTTACCACGAAGCGTCTCTTTGTATTTTTTTCCTCACTTCCAGAACTAAAAAAGCGTAGTTGTTCTTCCTTCATGGGGATAACTGAAAAAATTTACGCGAAAGTGCGTAAGTACTTTTTGGTATTTTCTCTTTTTACTACTTGTAAGAAAATCTCTACTACTTTTGGATCAAACTGCCTGCCTTTTTGCTTCTCTAATTCGCTTAGCACTTCTTTTAGGTTCTTTCTTTTCCTATAAGGCCTGCCAAAATACATCGCGTCAAAAGTGTCGATAACGGCAAGAATTCGTGAACCAAGAGGTATTTGTTCCTTTTTTAATTTATAAGGGTAACCTTTACCGTCATATCTTTCGTGGTGATGAAGAATTATGGGAATAACCGGCTTTAAAACTTTCGAATCTTTTATTAGTTCTACACCTTTACGCGGATGCTTCATAATTAGTTTAAATTCTTTGCCGGTAAGAGGTTTTTGTTTCCTAAGAAGTTTGGATGGAAGTTGTATTTTTCCGGCATCGTGAAGCAAGCAAGCATGCTCCAAAGATCTTATTTCTACTTCTGAAAGTCTCATTTTTTTACCCATAGCTTTCAGTAAGCGAAAAATATTTTTGGTATGCAAGTATGACGTAGGAACATGTCGCTCTAGGAGCTGAGTTAAAGATTTTATATAATTTATCATCATCCTTTTTTCCTCATAGTATAGATTAAAAATCTTCAGGCCAACGCTTACTTCTTCAGAAATGGATAAAAACAATTTTTTTTCTAATTCATTAAAGTGTTTATTCTTAGACTTACGCCTTAGGTAAATTGTCCCTAAAGTATCCTCAAAGGTGAAAGGATAAAAAAATTTATTATCAAGAAGGATTTCCTTACTTTTTATCAACGCACTTCTTTCGCCGCGGGTAATAATAGATACCCCTCCTTTTTTTATAAATTGTTTTTTATCCTTCAGGCGAAATTTCATGAAACCGTAAAAGTCGACATTTTTGCATATTATCACTACTTCGTCGGCATCAAAGACCTTTTTGTAAAGGCGGGATATTCCTGATATAAAATTCTTCATATCCGGAGATGTGCTAATAAGACGATACATAGCGTGAAATGTAGAAAATATATCTTTATACCTTTTCATAAGGATCAAAGAATTTCTTGTATTCTTCTAAGGCATAACGGTCAGTCATCCCGGCGATGTAATCACAAATAGTTCTTTTTGTATCCTTTCCTTTTCTTACATTTTTTTTGAAAACAGATGGAAACAGCGCGGGATTATTGAGGTAGACATAAAAAAGAGATTTAACAAACCTCTTTGCCTTATCCGACATCCGTAAGACTCTCCAATGACTATATAGATTCTTAAAGAGGAAACCCCTTAGCTCCTCCCTTAATTGATTTAATGTTTGGCCAAAGGCAACAGCTCTTTTTTTACAACTCCTAACATCTTTAACGCTAATCATTTTCAAACTCTTTATATTTTTACGAGTACTATCGATAAGGTTGGTTACCTGAAAATTTATTAGGCTTCTGATGATTAAACACACACGTAATTCTTTATTAAGATTGGAATATTCTTCTTTTACTTTTTTGTAAGTAACATTCCACAGGGGAACCTTTCTAAGTTCTTCTTCTTTTATCATACCTGATTTTATTCCATCATCAAGGTCATGGCTATCATAAGCAATCTCATCGGCGATATCTATAACTTGTGCCTCAAGAGTTGGCTGAGCATACTGAGAAAATTCCAAAGAATCGCAGCACATTTTTCCTCTTTGAGGATTGTGCATTATTATTCCTTCCCGCGTTTCGAAGGAAAGATTAAGCCCCTTAAAATTAGGATACCTTTGTTCAAGAAAATCCACAACTCTTAATCCCTGAACATTATGGTTGAATCCTCCAACTTCCTTCATCAGTTCATTTAAAACTTCTTCCACGGCATGGCCAAAAGGTGTATGGCCAAGGTCGTGAGCCAACGCGATTGCTTCAGTAAGGTCTTCATTAAGGCAAAGTATTTTGCTGATAGTACGTGCGATTTGAGCTACTTCTAAAGTATGAGTTAGGCGCGTGCGATAATAATCCCCTTCATGATAAACAAAAACTTGTGTTTTATACTCCAAGTGCCTGAATGCCGTACTATGAATAATTCTGTCCCTGTCTCGTTGATATACAGAACGATATGAATGTTCTTTTTCAGGATAATTTCTTCCTTGAGAATATTTGGATTTCATCGCTAAAGGAGATAAAATCTTTTCTTCCAAACTTTCTATTTTTCCTCTGGTAAGTTTATCCATGAATACTCACTTAAATTATCTCTATTTCAAAACTCAAAAGGCAAAACTCAAAAGTTCAACTCAAAAGTCAAAATTTTTAAATCCTAATATTTTTTAAAGTTTTTTAAGATATAACCAAATCTTGTATAATTTTTGAATTTTAACTTGAAATTTTGCATTTTGAATTTTGCATTTTGACTTCTTTTATAAGTAAAATATATAGTTCTTTCAAACTTTGAGAAATTATCTTTGTATCTGTTAAAACAGGCATAAAATTAGTATCTTCCTTCCATCGAGGGACGAGATGAATATGTAAATGCTCCAAACCTGCCCCGGCGAATTTTCCCATATTTATCCCAATATTAAATCCATCCGGCTTTAAGGCTTTTTTTAGAATAGGTATCATTTTAGTAAGAGTTTCGTGCGTATCGAACGATTCAGGTTTAGTTAGCTTCTCCAGACAAGTATGCCGATTAGAAACAATCATAAGGTGGCCGTTATTATAAGGAAAAATATTAAGGAGAACAAAACAGTGCGAAGAACGCAAAACCACAAAATTCTTTTTGTCTTTTTTCTCCCTGTAAATATCACAAAAAACGCACCCTTTTTTCTTTTTTTGGGTGATATATTTCATTCTCCAGGGAGCCCAAATATTATTCAATTTTTACAATCCTCCTGCTAATTTCTTTACCGTCTATTTCTAAGATACCATAAGAACAGTAAGGTGTAAATACTTTATCGGTAGGGGAACCGGGATTAAAATAAAATTTACCATTTATTTCTTTGTCCATAGGGGCATGGGAATGGCCAAAGACAAAGATATCAATTTCTTCTAAATTTTTAGAAAACTTTTTATTTATATAATAAATGAGATCCGACGGCGCTGCCTGGCCGTGGATGAGCCCTAATTTTATCTCTCCTAGTTTTATAATTTCTTTACTCGGAAGTTTTTCTTTCACTTCTGTGTCATCCATATTCCCACAAACCCCATAAGTCTTTGTCCACGCAGATATTGCCTTAAATACTTCATAGCTTATGAAATCTCCCGCGTGAATACAGCAATCGCTTTTTTTTGCCTCTTTTTTTAAAATTGTTGGCAGCTCTTTGCCTGCATTATGAATATGAGTATCAGAAATTACCAAAACTCTCATTATCGTATCTAACCCAAATTTCCACAGGAAATTTGGGAAAACGGCGGGGTTATCCCAGATTTTCCGGGTTTAACGCGATAGCCGATTTATTATATACTTCCATTAATTTATTAATCTCATTAACATCCCAGATGATAACTTTATGATTTTTGGCAGTTAGTTTTGCTGCCGGCGACAATCTATCTAAAGAAATAAATATTTTTTTCACCTTTCTTCCTTTAATGCCGGCTCCTTTTTCTATAAATTCAAAAATATCACTATCTTCACTCAGCTTTTCTTTAATCCCTATAAAAACAATTTCTTTGCCTTCTCCCACAAGAAGATGAAAATCTCGTTTGGGATATGAAATTATCCTCGTCTTCTCTATGAGGGGGAGTTTATATGTAGACTTGCCTATTTTTAAGGTATCATCCCCAAAAGAAGAGATTAGCTCTAGTATTTTTTTTGTCCCGTCTTTAACAAAGTCGTCCTTGTGCAGAATTATTTCTTCTCGTATTTTTCTTTCCCATAACGGCCTTCTCTTTTGTGGATCAAGAAAAGGGGGAGAAAAATAAAATTTGAAAACAGAAGTCAGCCAAAAAGAGAACAACGAATCTTTTATCTTGTAGATATTTCCCAGGTTTTCAATATAATTTAGGTCAGAAAGTTTAATGAGTTTGCTCCCTAAGTCTCCAAGAGGACAAATTTCTAAAGATGCTAATTCTTTTTTTCTCATATACCCATCACTAAGAGAAGTTAATATTTTAATCAGGGAATAAGAATCTTTCGAATATTCGGAAAGCCACTCAATTTTTTTGATAAATTTCTGGAAGAAGTAAGTCTCTTTTGCGTAAAGTGCGTTTTCTAATATAGCAATAATGCTTTTTTCTTCGTCGTCCGGGCAATAGTTTTCTTTTGCGAGCTTCCCTATTAAGTCATAATATATTATATTAGAACCAATGATGTTTACGAAGAAAGAAAGAAAGAAAGAAGAGGCAGAAACTTTCTCAAGACAATGCTTGAAATAAACATAATTATCAGCAAAAGTATTTTCAGCTAAGCTTACCTTTTCGAAGTTACCAAATAGTAAGTTTAACTCCGTAGAAAGTGTTTTTTGCGCGTTCTTAGGCGAAGAGCTCGTTAAAAGTAACATGCAATCTTTTTGCAGCATGATGAATGAAGAGAAGTCTTTAAAGCAGAAAGGAAATAGTTTTTCCAGCCCCAGGAATTCTTCAAGAATAAAGACGCATTTCCTCCCCGATTCGTTTATAAATTTATTTATAATCTCTAAAACATCTAAAAAAGAAAACATATCTTTTTTTAAAATATCTCTGATAAAATTTGTGGTAATGCTTAATTCAGGTTTAAGCTTATTGTTTAAATCATCAAGCCCGTCTCCCTCAGAAATTAATTCGCTCAGCAGAGAGAAAATCGTACTTTTTAAGAATTCCATTTTACTTACATAGGAAGTGGTGGCATGAACGTAAACGGTTTCTTTTGATTTATTCAGGCGTAAATAGTTTTCCAGAAGATAAGATATCTCTTCTCCATCATCCCCTATGAGGACAACATTTTGCCGATACCCTTGCAGGAATCCTTCTATCCTTTTATCTAAAAGGGAAATTTTAGCTTTCCAGGGTTCTTTTTCTTCCATTTTTATCTGTCCTTCGCGCCTACAATATATTCTAAAGGGTTTTGAGGCAGCTGCTCTTTTCTTACTGAATAGTATGTAAATATTCAGTGAACCACGTCTGTTTTTTCTGAATATTCAGTGCAAAATGCAAATTGCAAATTGCATACCCTAACGGGCACAAGCAAGTTAAAATTATTTATTTTTCTTTGCCGTAATTACTAATTTTGCAATAATCTCTATTATTTCTTCTATTTCTTTTAAGTTTATTTTGCATTTTTCACTTTGCAATTTGCATT
>JAHJHM010000233.1 GCA_018823915.1 Candidatus Omnitrophota bacterium | reverse complement strand
TTTACTGTCTTCATTTTGCACTTTACAATATGCACTTTGCAATTTGCAATAGAATGTACTTTACTAACTACTCAACAGGCCAAGGGCCTGTTGGACTATCGAGGTTTGCCTAATGAATTTTTTTCTTTCTTTCGTGTCTCCTCTTGACCATCACACCTCCTGTAAATATTCAATAAATACCATCTAAATTTTTTTGAATATTCAGTGCAAAATGCAAATCGCAAATTGCAAAAGTTAAAATTATTTGCTCTTTATTTAACAACCGTTCACTAAGTTCATTCTTCATTTTACTGTCTTCATTTTGCACTTTACAATATGCACTTTGCAATTTGCAATAGAATGTACTTTACTAACTACTCAACAGGCCAAGGGCCTGTTGGACTATCGAGGTTTGCCTTGAGTCTCTTTCTTCTTAGGGCCTCCCATTCTTGCCTTCGGACCCTTTCGCGTGCGAGCATTACAGCGAGTACGTTGGCCCCTTACAGGTAGACCTCGCTTATGTCTCATCCCACGGTAAGAACCTATTTCAATCAATCTTCTTATATTTTGAGATATTTCCCGTTTTAGCTCTCCCTCTATTCTATAGTTAGATTGTATATGAGAAGTAAGATGGGAAAGTTCTTCATCGGTTAATAAGGAAGCTCTTTTTTCCGGATCAATCCCTGTGTTAGAAAGAACTGCCAAAGCATTTACTGGTCCAATCCCATAAAGATATCTTAGAGAAATTTTTATTTTTTTATTCTTAGGAATATCTACACCTAATATTCTTGGCATCTTAACCTCACTTCATTGAAACGCAAATCTTCGCAAATCCCTGCCTGCCGGCAAGCAGGTAACGCAGATTAACGCAAATTTAACAATGTTCTATTAATACACTATTATCTGCGAAAATCTGCGTTGTTTTCATTTGCATTTATGTAAAAGGTAATTTCTATCTGCGATTATCTGCGTTTTTTATCCTTGACGTTGTTTATGTTTAGGGTTTTTACAAATAACCCTTACTACTCTTTTTCTTTTTATAACCTTACATTTATCGCAGATTCTCTTCACTGATGCTCTAACTTTCATGATCGCTACGCTCCAATTAAAAATTCCATCTACAAGCTATAAACTATCAACCATAAACTGTCTCTTTGATTTTGCATTTTATTTGTATCTATAAACAATTCTTCCTTTAGTTAAATCGTAAGGAGAAAGTTCTAACCTTACTTTATCACCAGGAAGAATTTTGATAAAATGCATGCGCATTTTTCCCGCAACATGGGCAAGAACTTTATGGTCATTATCTAACTTTACCCTGAACATTGCGTTGGGCAATGTCTCAACTATTTCTCCTTCGACTTTTATCGCTTCCTCTTTAGCCATTCTGCTTCATCCTTTATCCTTATTGTTCTATATTCTGCATCTCACTTTATCCTTAAGCCTTCATCCTTTATCCTTATTGCGTAAGTATCCATGGCCCCTTTTTCGTTATCGCCACTGTGTGCTCAAAGTGAGCAGACAGAGAATCATCTTTAGTTTTCACTCCCCAGCCGTCACCTAAGATATCTACATCAAAACTCCCGCTGGAGACCATTGGTTCAATGGCAATAGCATAATTCTCCTTTAATTCCTCCCCTTCTCTAACTTTACCAAAATTAGGAATTTCCGGAGCCAGATGTAAATCTTTCCCTATACCATGTCCAACAAATTTCCTTATTACAGAAAATCCATTCCTTTCTACAAACTTCTGTATAGCAAACCCAACATCTCCTACTTTTGCCCCCACCTTTGCCTTTTTTATTCCCACATAAAGAGCCCCTAAGGTTACCTTAACCAACTTTCTCACTACCTTAGAAACTTTCCCTACAATATAAGTGTGGGCAGCATCTACAAACAACCCTTTATACTTAATCCCTAAATCAACACTTACGATATCTCCCTTTTGGATTACGCGCCCGGAAGGAATACCATGGATAATTTCTTCATTTACGGAAACGCAGAGAGAAGCAGGATATCCCCTAAACCCTCTAAATGCCGCCTCCATGCCAGGATATCCTTTAAGTGCATTCTTGAAAAAACTATCGATTTCTTGTGTAGAAATTCCCGGTTTAATCACCTTTTTTAATCTCTTTAGAATATCCGCGGCTGCTTTACCTGCTTTTCTCATTATCATTAGTTCGTTATGACTTAGAGGCTGAAACATTACAATTGTCTTTTTAAATTTTGAAATATTTCTTCCTTACTTCCTCCCCCATCTACTGTTATAAATTTACCTTTACTTCGATAAAAATCCAGTAATCTCCGGCTTTCTTTTAAAAATACTTTCCAGCGGTTTTTTATTACCTTAGGGCTGTCGTCTTCCCGTTGAAACAATTCTCCTCCACATAAGTCACAGATACCAGTTTTTTTAGAAGACACACTTTCTAAATGGTAATTAGCACCGCATTTTCTACATACTCTCCTCCCCGCAAGACGCTCCACTATTATCTTTTCATCAACATCAAGATAAATAAAAACGTCGAAATTTAAACCTTTCTTTTTTAAAATTTCCTCTAAAATCACTGCTTGATTTAAATTTCGCGGATACCCATCAAGAATAAATCCTTGACTGTTAATATTTTCATCAATGAGATAAGAAACTAACTCATCAGGAACCAATTCTCCTTCTTCCATATAACCTCTTACTTTTCTTCCTAAATCAGTGCCTTCCTTAACAACTTGGCGTAAAATATCGCCCAAGGATACTCTTTTTAATTGATAAAAATCACCTAACATCTTTACCTGCGTACCTTTCCCCGAACCTGGAGCACCAAAAATAATTATATTCATCTTCTTCCTTTCAAGGTTCCTTCTTTAATAAACCCTTTATAGTGACGAATGAGAAGCTGTCCCTCAATCTGCCTCATTGTATCAAGAATAACGCCCACCATAATTAAAATAGTTGTCCCTCCAAAAAATGACGCTAGCTCGTAAGAATGCACTTTGAATATATGCATAATTACATTGGGCAAAACCGCTATGGCACAAATATAAAGGGCACCGACAAAAACAATCCTCGTAGCAACAAAATCAAGGTATTCTGCTGTGGGTTTACCCGGTCTTATCCCCGGGATAAAACCTCCATACTTTTTTAAATTATTCCCTATTTCTACAGGGTTAAACACCATTGCCGTATAAAAATACATAAAGAAAATAATTAAAATCATAAAAATGAGATTATACCACAGCCCTCTTTCTTGCAAGACACTTTGAAGAAAACTCATAAATCTTATTTTCTGAGGCAGGAATGTTGCTAAAGTTGCCGGGAAAAGAATAACACTTTGAGCAAAAATTATAGCAATTACTCCTGAGGTATCTACTCTTATGGGCAAATAAGTGCTTTGGCCTCCATATACCTTTCTGCCAACAACCCTCCTTCCATACTGAACAGGAATTCTGCGTTGTGCCTGAGTAAAAAGAATCACCGCCATAACCACTGCAAACCACAAAGCCAAAAGAGCAACTACCGTAAGGGTATGGATTTGCCTTTGGGAAGCATCAAAAGGTGACCAGAGAAGCCACAATTGGTGCAAAGAAGAAGGGACACGGGAAATAATACTAGCCATAATTATTAAAGATATTCCGTTTCCTACCCCTCTCTCCTGAATCTGTTCTCCCAGCCACATAATAAAAACTGTTCCACAGGTAAGAGTGAGAATGGTAATAAATTTAAAAAGTAAACCGGGATTAGGGACAATAATAATTCCTTGAAAATTATTGGGATTTTCCAGCCATAAAGACAGGAACAGCCCCTGAACCGCACAAAGAAAAAAAGTTAAATATCTTGTATATTGATTTATTTTTTCATACCCCGCCTTTCCTTCCTTAGCCATCCTCTCTAAAGCGGGCACAACCGCCGTAAGGAGCTGCATAATAATGGAGCTGGATATATAAGGCATAATCCCTAAGGCAAATAGGCTTAATCTGGTTAACGCCCCGCCGGTAAAAAGATTGACCATCCCCAAAAGAGTCTGGCCTTGTGTTTTAGATATTTTTTCAAAAAATTGAGAAAGAGCAAAAGTATCTACCCCTGGCGTAGGCACAAAACAGCCGGTTCGATAAACTATAAGTAAAGATAAAGTTATCAGAATTTTTCTTTTTAATTCTTCTACTTTAAAAACATTAATTAATCCTTCAAGCATTCTGCCTTCCCTCCTGCCGCTTCTATTATTTGCTTTGCTCCGGATGTAAACTTATCTGCCTTAAAAACTGCCTTGAGAGGAAAATTGCCTTCAAATGAGCCGAGAATTTTTACTGGTTTTTTCTCATTCTTTATAAGATTTACTTCTTTCAGAACTTTTGGGTTAACCTCCCCAACGTCTTTTATCTTTTTTTCAATATCCTTGAGATTAACTATCTGATATTCCTTTTTCTTGGGAGAATTAAATCCTCTTTTAGGAATTCTTCTATAAAGGGGAAAATTTCCTCCCTTAAATCCTAAATAAGGCGTCTTTTTACCCTTTCTTTGGCCGGCGCCCTTATGGCCCCTTCCGCTAGTCTTACCCTTACCGCTGCCCGTTCCCCTTCCCAATCTTTTTGGCGCCTTATTTTTTACCTTAACTTTTAATTTGGATAAATCCATGTTAAAAATAGTTTATGGTTGATAGTTTATGGTTTATAGCAATAAACTATTAGCTATAAACAATAAACCAATCCGGCTATAGACCATTTTTAGCCTTTAAAATTTTCGAAGGCATTAAAGGTTGCTTTAACTACATTTATGGCATTCGTTGACTTTTTTAAAATTTTAGTTAAGATATCTTTTATTCCCGCGCATTCACAAATTGCCCGAATGCTTGAAGCAGCAACTACGCCTGTTCCTTTTGATGCCGGTTTAAAAAAAATTTTTACTGCCCCGAATTTCCCCACTGCCTCATGAGGTATTGTCGTTCCTTTTTTCTTCACAGTAATTAAATCTTTTCTTGCCTTATGTATCCCTTTTTTTATTGCGGTCGCGACTTCATTGGCCTTACCTAAAGCATAACCGAGGTGGGAATTTTCATCTCCTACCACCACCAAAGCGGAAAATCCCAGATTCTTCCCTCCTTTAGTTACCTTGGTAACCCTATTTATAGAAATAACTTTTTCAATAAACACCATTTCTTTATTTTCTTCTGAATTTTTCATCATAACGTTTGGATTCAAAATTTCAATCCTCCCTCCCTGGCTCCTTCCGCCAAAGCCTTTACTCTTCCATGATATTTGTATCCCGCACGGTCAAAACAAATATCTCTTATCTTTAATTCTAAAGCTTTTTGGGCAAGCAATTTCCCTATTTCCAGGGACGCTTCTTTATTGCCCGTCTTGATTTTTTTTTCTTTAAATTCTTTAGTTAAAGTAGAACAACTCGCGATTACTCTAGAGGTAGCATCATTTATAAGCTGAGTGTAAATGTGTTTTTTGCTGCGAAAAACCACCAAACGTGGCTTATCCACACTACCCTTCATCTTCTTAGTAATCCTTCTATGCCTCCTCGCCCTTCCATTAACCTTCATATTATTTTGCCAATGCCTTACCTAATTTCTTTCTTACTTCTTCCCCCACATATCTTATTCCTTTACCCTTGTAAGGCTCAGGAGGATATTTTCTTCTTATTTGAGCGGCAAGCTCACCTACCTTTTGTTTATCTATACCTTCTATGTCGATGCGGTTGGGCGCAGGAGTGGAAACTTTAAGCTCAATTGATGGTGTTATTTCTACGGGATGAGAAAATCCTATATTTAAAATAAGCTTATTTTCCTTCATTGCAGCTTTAAATCCCACGCCAATTATTTCTAATTCTTTTTTAAAACCTTCACTTGAGCCTTTTACCATATTGCTAATTAACGCCCGTATCGTACCGTGTAAACTTTTTGCTCTTTTACTTTCTCTTTGCCTCTTTACTGTAATTTTCTCACCTTCTATCTCTATTTTAATATCTTCAGGGATATTTAAGCTTAAGCGCCCTTTAGAACCTTCTACGGATATCACACTATCCTGTATGTCCACCTTAACGCCTTTAGGAAAAATTATTGGCTGCCTTCCTATCCTCGACATCTCTTACCAAATCGTCCCCACAATCTCCCCTCCTATACCTTCAACTTTTGCCTCTTTATCTGTAAAAAGGCCTTTAGAGGTAGAAATTATTGCTATACCAAACCCATGTAAAACCGAAGGAATATTTTCTTTGCTTACGTAAATTTTTCTTCCCGGTTTAGAAACTCTTTTTATCTCACTGATTACGCTTTTTTTCTTCTCATAGCGTAAATAAATTTTTATCTTCTTAAAATTTCCCACATCAATTTCTTTAACATTTTCCAAATAACCTTCTCTTTTAAAAATTTGGCAAATCTTTAAAAGGAAGTTAGAATGAGGAACTAAGGCTTCTTCTTTTCCTATCCTTGAGGCATTTCTAATTATAGTAAAAGCATCACTTATTGTATCTGTTCTACTCATAATATTCGCTCCTATTGCTTATAATAATTCAAAATTCAAAGGTAAAAGTCCCTGCCTGCCGGCAGGCAGGAAAATTTCAACTCAAAGTTAAACTTTTTAAAAACTCTTGAAGCTTTTAAAAGTATTTTTAATAAAACAGTTAAATCTTCTTCTCAAATTTTTGAATTTTGAATTGCACTTTTGAGTTTTGAATTTTGCCTTTTGAATTTTTTTATTTACCAACTCGCCTTTTTTACCCCTGGGATTAAACCCTGCCAGGAAAATAGCCGAAAGCATATACGGCAAAGTCCGAAATCACGAATATAGCCGCGCGGCCTGCCGCACAAACGGCATCGGTTTCGTCTTCGCGTAGAAAACTTAGGGTTGGCTCTTTCTTTCTTCCACTTCTCAATTTTAGCCGTAGTAGCCATACTTCTCTCAGTAAATATTCAATAAATACCGTCTAAATTTTTTGAATATTCAGTGCAAAATGCAAATTGTAAATTGCAAAAGTTAAAATTATTTGTTCTTTATTTAACAACCGTTCACTAAGTTCATTCTTCATTTTACTATCTTCATTTTGCACTTTGCAATATGCACTTTGCAATTTGCAATAGAATGTACTTTACTGACTATTTACCTACCCAACAAGGGTTTACGAATTAATGCGAATTTTATCCATGCTGTTGTTTCCTAAAAGGAAACCCCATTAAAGTTATGAGCTCTCTTGCTTGCTCATCACCCAAACTACTCGTATTAATTGTGATATTCATACCTTGAGTACGGTTTATCTTATCAATCTCTACTTCAGGAAAAATGCTTTGCTCTAACAAACCAAAAGTATAATTTCCGCTTCCATCAAAAGAAGTAACACTCAAACCACGAAAATCACGGATACGGGGAAATGCTACAGTAATAAGACGGTCTAGGAATTCATACATCCTATACCTTCTTAAAATTACACAACAACCGATAAGCGCGCCTTTCTTTAGTTTAAAATTAGAAATGGGCTTACGCGCCCTGCAAACCTTAGCTTTCTGTCCACTAAGTTTGGCTAATTCTTCTTGAGCCTTTTCTCCTATTTTAAGGTCAGCTGCTGCTGCACCTAAGCCCATATTTATCGCAATTTTTACCAACCGCGGCACAGCTAAATTATTAGTATAACCAAACTTCTCCTTCATCTTCGGAATAATTTCATCCCGATACAACTTAAGTAAACGAGGTATATATTTTTCCTTGATCTCCATAATCTAGCAAAATGATACTAAAAACTACAAACTATGAACTACGAACTAATTAAATGGGTTGTTGGCAACGCTTGCAAATTTTTATTTTGTTTTTTCCTTCCGCCTTTACGGCCACCCTTACCCCCCTGCCGCAACTGGAACAAAATAATGCTAAATTAGAAATATGCAAAGAAGAAGGAATTTCTTTTATCCCTCCCGGTTCATTTTCCGAGCGGCGACGTAAATGCTTCTTTACTAAATTTGTCCCTTCTACGATTGCTCTAGACGTCTGAAAAATAACTTTTAAAACTTTACCTGCTTTACCCTTATCTTTTCCCGCAATCACCTCTACTTTATCGCCCTTTTTTATTTTTAAAACCTTTGTATTTTGTATTTTTAATTTCTTCATTTTGAAAATTCCATCTACACGCTATAAGCTATGTAAATATTCAGTGAACCACGTCTAAATTTTTCTGAATATTCAGTGCAAAATGCAAAATGCAAATTGCATACCCTAACGTGCACAAGCAAGTTAAAATTACTTATTTTTTTTTGCCGTAATTACTGACTTTGCAATAATACTTATCAGCTCTTCTACTTCCTTCAAGAGCATTTCAATGCATGTATTATGGATAAGCTTTGAC
>JAHJHM010000232.1 GCA_018823915.1 Candidatus Omnitrophota bacterium | reverse complement strand
TTTACTGTCTTCATTTTGCACTTTGCAATATGAACTTTGCAATTTGCAATAGAATGTACTCTACTGACTATTTACCTAAGCTCATTCTGCATTTTTCATTTTTCATTTTTCACTTTGCACTTTGCAATAATATGTGCTTTACTGACTATTTACTAAGCTATCAACTATAAACCATCAACTATTTTATATCACTTCCGGGGCCAGAGAAAGAATTTTGCCAAACTTATCTCTTAATTCTCTAGCCACAGGCCCAAACACTCTTGTACCGCGTGGATTATTCTGCTTATCAATAATCACACAGGCATTGCTGTCAAATTTGACACACACGCCATCTTCCTTTTTAATAGGAAAGCGTGTCCTTACAACCACCGCTCTTACAACTTCTCCTTTTTTTATAGGGGCGTTGGGAGTAGCCTCCTTTACGCTAGCCGTAATTACATCGCCTATATTAGCAAAGGTTTTATTTTTTTTCCCGATCACACCAATAAAGGCAATTCTTTTTGCTCCACTATTATCCGCTACATCTAATTTTGCACAAAGATTAAACATCTTTTTAGTATTAGTCTAAAACCTCTAACAGCTCAAAGCTCTTTTCCTTAGAGTAAGGATGTGATTCAATTATTCTCACCCTGTCTCCAACTTTTGCCTTATTTTCTTGATCGTGAACTTTATATTTCTTTCTCTTGATAATTAATTTTTTGTAAAGCTGATGAAAAGATTTCTTTATTGCCGTTACCACAATGGTCTTTTCCATCTTATCTGATGTTACTACTCCTTCGAATACTTTTCTTCTACTCATTTTAACCTTCTTTTCCTATATTCATCTGTGAATTTCGTTTAAAACAGTAAGAATACGGGCAATATCTTTTTTTGTTTGCTTAAAAAGATGGGGTTTCTCTACTTTAACCCTACGCTTAAACTGCAATTCCATAAGTTGTTTTTTTAACCCCTCTAATTTTTCCTTCAATTCTTCTTTAGATAATACCCGAAAACTCCTTGCTTTCATTGTTTATCTACGTTTAACAAACATTGTCTTAAAGGGCAATTTATAGGCAACTAATCTAAAAGAGGCGCGGGCATAATCTTCAGGAATTCCGCCAATTTCAAAAAGAACCCTTCCCCTTCTTATCACTGCCACCCAACTATCCACTTCCCCTTTGCCTTTGCCTATTCTTGACTCTGCCGGCTTTTTAGTTACTGATTTATCAGGAAAAACTCTTATCCAAAGCTTGCCGCCTCTGCGTAATCTGCGCGAGAGGATTATACGTGCCGTCTCTATTTGATTATTTTTAAGCCATGCAGAGCCTAATGCCTTTATTCCATATTCTCCAAAACAAACCGTAGAGCCCGATACCGCCAATCCTTTTCTTTTCCCTCTTTGAGATTTTCGATATTTTGTTCTTTTAGGAAGCAACATACTCTTTTATTGTATTTTTCCACCTGTAAAGCTTTGAAATCTTCTATCTTCTTTCTCCCTTAATCCTTAATCCTTAATCCTTTATCCTTTATCCTTAATCTCTCTACCTTCTCTTTATCTCTGTCCCGGGTTCTTTGATTAAATAACTCCCGAGATTTTTTACTCCCTTATATATCCACACCTTTACCCCAACCGTCCCGTAAGTTGTCTTGGCTGCGCTAAAACCATAATCTATATCTGCCCTAAATGTCTGCAGAGGAACTTTACCGTGTTTATAAACCTCACTACGGGAAATTTCCACCCCCCCCAATCTTCCCGAGCACCTTATTTTTATACCTTCGCACCCCAAAGAAAGTGCCTGCTGAATCGCCTTCTTCATTGCTCTTCTAAAATTCACCCTTCTAATAATTTGGAGGGAAATAAGCTCTGCTACCAATTGCGCTTCTAATGACGGCGAACCTACCTCTTCCACGTCAAGAATTATCTCTTTTTTTGTCAAACCGCTTATCTGGCGCTTAACTCTTTCTATGTCCTGGCCGCGCCTGCCAATAATTATTCCCGGCCGAGGAGTCCTTATTCTTATCCGTATAAGAGTAGAAGATACTCTCTCGATAATCATTTTTGATATTGAGCCCAAATGATAATTTCTTAAGATAAAGTTTCTTACTCGCAAATCTTCTTCTAAAAAATCGACATATTCTTCCCTTTTAAGAGAAAACCATCGTGAACACCAATCTTTGCCAAATCCGATTCTTAAAATATAAGGATGAACTTTTTGTCCCATTATTTTATTTTTGTTTTCCCGATTAATTTTTCCGGTGAATCTAATTCTATCGAAATATGTGATGTTTTCTTTCTTATCACCGTTGCCCTCCCGAAGGAAGCTGCCCGAAAACGTTTTAAGGAAGGGCCTGAATTAACCACTACTCTGGACACAAAAAGGCTATCTTCACTGTATCCTTTATTCTTCGCGTTAGCAATGGCGGATTTTAGAATTTTCCCTAAATAATAAGCGCCTTTTTTATTTGTTGCTTCTAGGATGGCTGAAGCCCTTTCCACCTTTTCTCTTTTAATTAAATCAATAAGCAATCCAGCCTTATAAGATGGAATTCTTATATATTTTGTTTCTGCTTTTGCCACCATAATCCTAAAAAAATTCAAAGCTTAAAAGGTAAAAGTCAAAATTTCAATCCAAAAGTTAAAATTTTCAAAACCCTGATATTTTTAATGTTTTTCGGGATATGCCCAAATCTTTTATAACTTTTGATTTTTGAATTGCAATTTTGCATTTTGAATTTTGCCTTTTAACTTACTTGCACCCGTAAGGGTGTAACTTATAACTCTATTTCTTCTGTATAGCTTTTTTAGCTTTTATCCCACCATGCTGCCTAAACATTCTTGTATGGGAAAATTCACCCAAACGATGTCCAACCATGCTCTCAGTTACAAAAACAGGAATATGCTTTTTACCATTATGGACTGCAAATGTAAATCCCACAAAATCAGGAGTAATCGTTGAGCTTCGAAACCAGGTTTTTATAGGTTTCCTATCCCCGGCTTCTCTTGCCTTTTGAATTTTCTTTACTAACTTAGGCTCAACAAATGGCCCTTTTTTTATCGAACGGCTCATTTTTTCTTCTTAGTCCTTGGCTTAATTATATATTTATTACTTTTGCTCTTTGGGTTTCTGGTTTTTCCACCCTTAGCTGGTTTCCCCCAGGGACTAACCGGATGAGGATTACCCTGGCCGGCTTTTCCTTCTCCTCCTCCATGAGGATGATCCACAGGATTCATTGCTACACCTCTTACTCTTGGCCTTCTTCCTAACCAACGCCGACGGCCTGCCTTACCATACCTAAAAGAAGCGTGTTCGATTAAACCAACTTGACCCATGGTAGCCTGACATCCCGCTTTCACCAAACGAATCTCTCCCGAAGGTAAGCGCAACTGAGCAAGTCCTCCCTCTCTAGCCATAACCTGAGCCCAACCTCCAGCGCTCCTAACGAATGCTGCCCCACGACCAGGCTGGAGTTCTATGTTATGCACCAATGTTCCCAATGGTACATATTCCAACTTCATACTATTTCCCGGCTTTATATCTACCTGAGAATCAGAGGAACTTATAATTTTATCTCCTACATTAAGTTTATCCGGCCAAATAATATATCTTCTCTCCATATCGGAATATTCCACCAAAGCGATGCGGCTGCTTCTATTAGGATCATACTCAATAGCGATAACTTTCCCTTCTACATTAAATTTATTTCTCTTAAAATCTATAATTCTATACTTTCTTTTATGCCCGCCGCCTCTTCTTCTTGATGTAATTCTTCCATAATTATTTCTTCCTCCGCTTTTACTTAAACTCACAACAAGGTTTTTCTCCGGTTTGCTTTTAGTGATTTCGGAAAAATCAGAAGATACAAGCCACCTGCGTGATGGCGTTACTGGTTTAAATTTCTTTATCCCCATAAAAATCTCAATTAGGTAACCTTGATCTCGAATCCTTTTTTTAAAGTAACTACTGCTTTTTTCCAGGAACTAGTCTTTCCCGGTTGATTTCGCCTAATCCGTTTCATCTTACCCTTTACCATCATAGAAGCAACCCCACTGACTTTAACGTTGTACACACCCTCTACCGCTCTCCTTATCTCTATCTTATTGGCACCTCTTTCAACCCAAAAAACATATTTGCCATAAGCCGCTTGGCTGCTTGCTTTCTCCGTAATCAAAGGTGCTTTTATAACAGAATAAATACTTTCCATCTTTATGTACCGATTTTCGTTTTTAATCCTTTTTCAATCCGCTCTTCTACTTTTCTTAAGGCATCTTTAGTAAAAATTAATTTTTTGCAATCTAATGCCTCATAAGTAGTCAGGGTCTCTGCTTCTTTAATCTCTACTTTTTCTATATTACGGCAGGCAAGCTTGAGATTGCTCTCTAATTTTTCTGCTACGAACTTTATCCTTTTTTCCTTAAAATTCAAATTTTTGACAATTTTAAAAAATTCTTTTGTTTTGGGAAAATTAACATTTAAACTATCCAAAATCACCATTTCTTTATCTTTTAACTTAGCGTTAAGAGCGCTCTTTAAAGCTAAAACTTTCATTTTCTTAGGCAAATCTTTATGATAAGAATGGGGCTTAGGCCCAAAGGTAACTCCTCCTCCCCGCCACAGGGGAGATCGGATTGACCCTACTCTTGCTCTCCCTGTTCCTTTCTGCCGCCAGGGTTTTTTCCCTCCGCCTCTAACCTCACCTCTTGTTTTTGTACAAGCTAAACCCTTTCGTTGATTCGATAGATAAGCTACTACGGCCTGATGCAGGAGAGCTTGATTTATCTTTCCATCAAAAATAACAGGATTAAGTTCTATTTTATCTACTTCTTTGCCTTGCATATTCAAAACGTTTATTTTATCCATCCTTTTTATCCTTCATCCTTAATCCGTAAATATTCACTGAACACCGTCCAAATTCTTTTGAATATCCAGTGAATATTCAGTGCAAAATGCAAATTGCAAATTGTAAATTGTAAAAGTTAGAATTAAACACTTGCACACAAAACTCATATCTCTTACCTTTGCATT
>JAHJHM010000231.1 GCA_018823915.1 Candidatus Omnitrophota bacterium | reverse complement strand
ATGCAAATTGCAAATTGTAAATTGTAAAAGTTAGAATTAAACACTTGCACACAAAACTCATATCTCTTACCTTTGCATTTTTCACTTTGCAATCTGCACTTTGCATTTTGCAATAGAGTGTATTTTACTGACCATTTACTATTGCCTATCAGCTGTTTCTAATAAGCTACGCTTTTACAAGGGCGAACATAAGTTCTGCTTCGGCAACTTTACTTTCCCCAACCGAAGCTTTAGCGTATACCGCTGCCGTGCGGCTCTTTATTCTCCCAGCTGTTACTTCAATTAATAGCTGGTCTCCCGGCTCAACAGGCTTTCTAAACTTGACATTATTCGCGGCCATAAAATAGGCTAACTTCCCTTTATTTTCTTCGCAAGCCAGCATAAGCACTCCGGCTATTTGCGCCATTGCTTCAACGATAAGAACTCCCGGCATAATCGGCCTGCCAGGGAAATGCCCCTGGAAAAAATACTCATTCATGGTAACATTCTTTATCCCCACACTTTTTTTGCCCTTCTGCAAATAAATTATCTTATCTACAAGAAGAAAGGGATAACGGTGAGGTAATATCCTCATTATTTCCTCAGTGTTTAATTCTCCAGTTTCGGAGATGAATGTTTGCGACCTCAATCCTGCCCTGGTAACCTTCTCTTTATATTTACGCAATTGTTCAAGCAGTTTTATATTTAAAGAGTGGCCGCTTCTTATGGCAATTACATGCCCGCGAATATTCCCAGCCAAATACAAATCGCCGATTAAGTCTAGAATCTTATGCTTAACAAATTCATCAGGAAACCTTAATTTATTTTCTACTATTCCTTTTTTAGATACAACGAGTGTATTTTCATAATTAGAACCCTTTCCTAACCCCATATCTAAGAGAGACTTAACTTCCTCCTCCAGGCAAAAAGTTCTTGCCTCATGAAGATTTCCCCACAATGAGCCATTAAGCACTAAATCTATATAGCTGGAACCAATCAAAGGATCCTCGTATTTTAAAGTATAAGATATGCGCAAAGTGTGATAGGGCAATACTACTATGCTGCTTGAAGAATTTTCCTCTACCCATACTGGCTCTTTTATTGTCAAGCTTCTCCTGGGCGCTTCCTGATTTTCCCAGCCTACCCTTCTTATCTCCTCTACAAAACTTTTAGCGCTCCCGTCTAAGCCTGGGATTTCTTCTCCCCAAACATTTATCTGCAAATTATTTATCCCTAGAAGGCAAAGAGCGGCCATAAGATGTTCTACGGTATGGATATAAACATCTCCACCCCCAACGGAAGTACGACGGGGGAATTCATCAGTGGTTAAAACAGAATAAAGATCAGCCTTAATTAAAGCTGACTCAGGAATATCTTTTCTCACAAAAATTATTCCTGTATTGGCAAGGGCGGGTATTAATTCTATTCTTGATTTCTCTCCTGTATGCAACCCCACCCCTTCTAATTTAATCCGGCCTTTGATCGTTCTTTGCTTATCCATTCTTATTAGCGTTAATTTGCGTCTTTAATTTTTCTTCTAATCTATTTATCTTCTCTTCCAGCTTCCTTATCCTTTTATAAGCTTGTGGAAGGCGCTGCAAACAGGCATTTACTCTTTTTGCTTCCGCATGAGGCTTTGCCGGATAACCGGAAATCTTGGTGTAAGGAGGGATGGATTTTGTTACCCCGGCCTGAGCAGCAACAATTGCTCCTTCACCAATATGAACATGTCCTACTACTCCTACTTGCCCGGCCAAAATTACTTCTTTACCTAAAGTGGTGCTTCCGGAAATACCAGCCTGAGCAACAATAATACAATTTTCTCCAATCACTACATTATGAGCAATTTGAACGAGATTGTCTATTTTTGTTCCTTTACCAATAATTGTCCTATCAAACCTCGCCCGATCAATAGTAACATTCGCGCCAATTTCTACATCATCCCCTATAACCACCGTACCAATCTGAGGAATCTTCTCCTGCGCCCCCTTTACCATAGCAAAACCGAACCCATCGCACCCCACTACCGTTCCCGAATGAATTATTACTCTCTCCCCTATTTCTACTCTCTCTCTTACAGAAACATGGGGATAAATAAGGCAGTTTTTCCCTATTCTTGCCTGATGCCCTATAAAACAAGCCCCACATATAATTGTTCCTTGTTCAATTCTAACATCATCTTCAATAATCGCGTAAGGTCCGATAGCTACATTGTCCGATAGCTTAGCCCGGGGAGAAATCACTGCTGTAGGATGAATGCCCTGGGGACGCTTGATATTATCAGGGGCAATTAGACTCACCACCTTAGCAAAAGCCAAAGAAGGATTATCTGTTTTTATCAAAGGTTTGGAGGAATTAGCAATTTCCCGGGATGTAATTACTGCTGAGGCGCGGGTTGTATGCAACAGAGGGGCATATTTAAAATTAGCTAAAAAAGTTATATCTCCCTTTCTTGCTTCTTTTATCCCTGATATACCGGTAATAATAATACCCGCCTCACCAAATAATTCTCCTCCTGTAACTTTGGCAATTTCTTCCAGCGTAAGTTTCAT
>JAHJHM010000230.1 GCA_018823915.1 Candidatus Omnitrophota bacterium | reverse complement strand
TGCTCTATGGGACGTCCCTTACGTATTGAATTCGAAGGTGCTTTATATCACATAACTACACGTGGGAACGAACAAAAAGATATTTTTCTGGATGGAGAAGATAGAGAGAAATTCTTTGAATATCTGCAGTTGACAAAAATCCGCTACAAAATTACAATTCATGCCTACTGTTTAATGAATAACCATTATCATTTATTGAGTGAAACAGCTAGGCCTAATTTAACTCAGTTCATGCGTGACTTAAATGGCCACTATACGATATATTTTAACCGTAGGCATAGACGTTGCGGTCATTTGTTCCAGGGTAGATATAAAGCTATTTTGGTAGATAAAGATAGTTATCTTTGGGAGCTATCCCGTTATATCCATTTGAATCCGGTGAGAGCTAAGATGATTGATAAGCCGGAGAAGTATCCTTACAGTAGTTTTAAATATTTCTTAGGTATGGTTCAACAACCCGAATATCTCTCTACCGAATTTATCTTAAATCAATTTGGCCGCAACCAGCTAGAACAGATAAGGAGTTATAAACAATTCGTTTATGACGGTATCGGTAAACCAGTAAATTTTTTAAGTAATCTTTATGCTGATTGTATTTTGGGAACAGAGGAATTTGTTTATAAAATAAGTAACAGAATTCTGAAGAATAAATCTATTCCTCGGGATATCACCCATCAGAAAAGACTAAGATACAATATCGAGTTAAAGGATATACTAAAAATAGTTATGATGTATTATGCTATAGATAAAGATATTCTAACTAAGAGAAAAGCCAAGTCCAATAACTCAAAAAAAGCATTTGTGTATCTTGTTAGAAAATATACGGATTGCGGATTAGCCGCAATAAAAGAATCGCTTGATAATAGTATTACCGAAGTTGCCGTAAGTAAGTTGTTTGCCCGTACGGTTGCCGAATTGAAAGATAATATAGGCTTACGGAAAGATATAGAAAAATTAGAGGAGAAGATAGGGGTGTAATTATAAATTGGAATCGTGGTTATGTATTATGTCAAGAACTGACACCAATCTGCTTTCTATTTTTCTGGGTATCTTCTTTTACCCCTTAACTAACCAAATTAAAAGCATTCTTGACAGAACATCCTCAATGAGGTATATTTATTATGAATTATTCGTAACGAACAATTTGAAATAATTATTATAGTGTTACTAAAAAGGGGGCCTTATGAAAAATCCTTTTATTTACGGTATGGAAGTATCTGGCGATGCTTTTTGTAACAGAAAAGACGAGATAAAAGAAATCAGCAGAGACATCAAAAACAGTCATAATGTAATTCTTTTTTCTCAGAGGCGTTTTGGAAAAACATCTCTGATCAAAGAGGTTTTTAGGGCCTGCAGAAAAAAAGGTATTGTTACTATCTATGTTGATTTGTACCCTGTTTTATGTGAAGAAAAATTCATCCAGATATATGCTAAAGCTATCGCGGAATCAATCCATGGCACATTAGCGAAAGGATTTAAAGGGTTGGGTGAGTTTTTTAGAAGATTAAGGCCGTCTGTCAGTTACGATGATAAGGGACAGATGGATTTTAGTTTTTCGATTGATAGCGATAACATACCGCCATCTTTAGAGGATGTTCTTGAAAGCGTGAAAAGATATGCTGATCGCAAAAATAAAAAGGTAGCTGTTTGTTTTGACGAGTTCCAACAATTAGGCTTTTTTGGAACAGACCTGCTTGAGAAGACTATGCGATCATCTTTTCAGAAGCATAGTAATATTTCATATATTTTTATGGGCAGTAAAAAACATCTCATACAAGATATTTTTAATAATCCTCACAGGCCTTTTTACAGAAGCGGAAAGTCTTTTCCTCTAGAAAAAATAAAACAGGAAGAATTATCCGCTTTTATTGCTGATAAGTTTAAGGCTACAGGGAAAAGAATCTCTTTTGATCTGATAAAAAGTTTGATAGAAGCTTGTGAAGCACATCCTTATTACGTACAATTTTTATCCCATATTATATGGGAGAAAACTATAGAGAAGAAAAAAATTGAACAAAGCGATGTGACTACAGCGTTAGAGCTGCTTATAAAAAGAGAAACAGCTACTTATCAGGCGGCCATGGACGGATTGAGTTTGAAGCAAAAACAGGTGATTATTGCCTTAGCAAAAAAAACTGCGAAGGACAAAGTACTTTCAATGCGGTTTCTTAAAAAACACAATCTACCTTCTGTTTCCACAGTACAGTATATTTTAAATAACCTTGTAGATAAAGATTTAATTGATAGAGAAAACGGTAACTATATAGTCTCAGACGTATTTTTTAAAAAGTGGCTATCTCAATTATAAAAAAGAAGAAGGGGATAGGGTATTCTTATTTTTAACCATAAACTATAAAACATCCCTGCCTGCCGGCAGGCAGGAACTATGAGCTATACCTGATATTTTGATTCTTTCCGCCCGAGGCAGATTTGCCACAGGCAGAGGCATTTAGCATTGTAATATGATATTTATTCACATCCTTTCGGCAACAATTTTGGTTAGTCTTATCTCCCTTATAGGGATATTTACTTTAGGGATAAAGACGAAAATCTTTGATAAGCTCTCTATCCTTCTGGTAGGGTTTGCTGCCGGGGGGTTAATCGGAGGGGCGTTCCTGCATCTTTTACCGGAAGCAGTAGAGCAAAGCAAAGGCGATATAGTATTTTTCTATGCTCTCCTGGGGTTTACTATTTTTTTTCTTATGGAAAGATACTTTTACTGGCGGCACTGTCATGACGGGGCATGTGATGTCCATAGTTTTACTTACCTAAACTTAATCGGTGACGGCCTGCATAATTTTACTGACGGTCTGATTATCGCGGCAAGTTTTCTTACTGATTTCAAATTAGGAGTAGTGACTACTTTAGCCGTTATTTTTCATGAGATTCCTCAGGAGATGGGCGATTTTGGAATTTTAGTTTACGGCGGATTTAGTAAGCGCCGGGCGCTCTTTTTTAACTTTATCTGTTCACTATCGGCAGTATTAGGCGCTTGTTTGGGTTATATTTTATCGGGGATTATAGAAAATATTTCTTTATTTCTTATTCCTTTTACTGCCGGGGGGTTTATTTACATCGCTTCTTCAGACTTAATCCCTGAACTGCATAAGCAGAAAGATACAAAAAGGGCAAACTTGGCGTTTATCGCTTTTATCTTAGGCCTTGTCTTTATGGGTTTAGCTAAAATGGTGGGGTAAAAAAGGGTCACACCTATTTAAAATCATTGGAGGTGAGAGATGGAGTTAAAAGGAAGTCAGACCGAGAAAAATTTGTTGGCATCGTTTGCCGGAGAGTCGCAGGCAAGAAACCGCTACACTTATTTTGCTTCCGTAGCCAAAAAGGAAGGCTATGAGCAGATTGCGGCGATATTCCAGGAGACCGCGGATAATGAAAAAGAACATGCCAAGAGATTTTTTAAGTTTTTGGAGGGAGGCGACGTAGCGATAACCGCGGCCTATCCTGCCGGGGTGATTGGAAACACGGCTCAAAATTTAGCAGCTTCCGCGGCGGGAGAAAATCTTGAGTGGACTAAGCTTTACCATGAAGCTGAGCAAACAGCCAGAGAAGAAGGATTTGAGAAAATCGCTAATCAGTTTAAGGAAATTGCCGAGGTAGAAGAGCAGCATGAGATCCGTTACCGCAAGTTACTTAAGAATGTAAGAGAAGGAAAGGTATTCAAAAAAGATAGTGTAGTTAGATGGAAGTGCCGTAACTGCGGGTATGTTCATGAAAGTGAAGTTGCGCCCGATGAATGCCCGGCTTGCGCTCATCCACAGAGTTATTATGAGCTTGTTTGTGAGAATTACTGATTGGAGGTGTATACCATGAAAGGGTATGTGTGTAAAATTTGTAAATTTATTTCTATCAACGGCAGTGCGCCCGAGAAGTGCCCGGTATGCGGAGCGCCTAAGACAGCATTTGAAGAAAGAGAAGATGCTATAAAAACGCCTCAGGATGAAAGCAATCTTACTGAATTAGAGAAAAAGCATATTCCGGTTATCACGGTGGTAAAAGCTTGCGGCTTGATTCCTCATGGCTGTCAGGACGCGCACGCGAAGATAGGCGAGATTCAGCATCCCATGCTTTCAGAGCACTACATTACCCACATTGATTTCTATATTGATAATGAGTTTATATCCAGAGTTATATTGACTCCTGATAAACTCAATCCTGCGGCAGCATTGCACCTTAAAGCAAAAGGTGGTAAACTTACAGTAATAGCGCTGTGCAATTTACATGGAGCTTGGATTAATTCCTAATTCTGATTTTGCCGGTATTTTAGAGCGAAACAAGAAAGAAGAGATTTTAGTCTCGGTTCGGGATAACGGCATAGGCATCGAAGAAAAGGATAAGGATAAAGTCTTTAAGGAATTCGAACAGATTGAAAGCGGTTTATCCCGCAAATATGCCGGTACCGGATTAGGCATGCCCCTTGCGAAAAAGCTTGTTGAACTGCATGGCGGAAAGATCTGGTTTGAGAGTGAAGGTAAGGATAAAGGCTGCAGATTTAGCTTTATGACACAGAAAAGATTTCTCATGCCATACAAGAGGCCCTGGAAAAGGGGTCACACCTATTTAATTGACTGCATAAAAAGATAAGTTACAATAGGATTATGCCGCGAAAGATTCGATATATAATTCCCCAGATTCCCCATCATATCCTGCAAAGAGGAAACAACCGTCAAAAAATCTTTTTCGGCGAGACAGACATAAATAACTTTTTATCCAGCCTAAAGAAATATTGCCAAAAAAATATTGTTGAGATTTGATCGTTATGGTGGTATTATCTTAGAGATCATCAATGAGATTAGAGAAAACTATCAACCGGAAAAAGTTATCCTTTTGGTTCTTATGCTTGGAGTGAATCCACAGAAAAAGGGATCTTGAAGATATTATGCGGCCAAAACAAATAATATCAATTAATCAAACAACGTCTCCTTCTACGCTTCCTAAGTTTTTAGAGAAATACTTTTGGGATGTAGATTTTGAAAAGATCGACCCAGAGGTATATTCGCAAGATATATTGGCAAGGTTGCTTGAATATGGCGATGAAAAGGCGGTTAATTGGATGAAAGAAAATTTTAGCAGGCATCAGATTGCGGACGTCCTGTCCCACTACCGCCTTGTTTCACCAAAGAGCGCAAATTTTTGGGCAATTATTTTTAATATTGATAAAAGGAAAGTTCTATGTTTACAAAAACATTATTTGGAAATACGAAAGCAGCATTGGCCATATTAGGCAAATCGCATTTGATGAATAATGCTTATTTGGCAGGCGGGACAGCCTGTGCTTTGCAAATCGGACATAGAATTTCTGTGGATTTAGATTTTTTTACTGCAAAGGAATTTGATGCCAAAGAATTAATCCGTTCTCTGAAAAAAATTGCTAAGTTTAAAGTAGAAAGGCAAAGTTGGGGAACCATTTTAGGTACTCTAGAGGGAATAAAGTTTAGCATCTTTGTATATAAGTACCCCGTCCTGTTCCCTTATAAGTCAATATTTGGAATCAATATTCTTGATTTGCGGGATATCGCAGCGATGAAAATTGACGCTATTGGCACAAGGGGAATTAAGAGAGATTTTATAGACTTATATTTTATATGCCAAGAAGGGATATCTTTAAAAAAGGTATTATCGTTTTATGACCGTAAATATGGAACTTTAGCCTCTACCATTGTTCATATTCAAAAGAGTCTACTTTACTTCATAGATGCCGAAGCGACTGCAGTACCGAAGATATTAAGAGAAGTAGATTGGGAAGAGGTAAAGAAATATTTTGAAGATGAAGTAAAGAAACTGATAAGACCCCTTCTTCAAGGCCCTTCCCTAAAATGTATTGGGAAGGCCTACCCTGCTGGGTAAAGGTATCAGGAGGGTCTACTTGTGCCCGCGAGGGTGCTTGTGCCCGCCTGTGCCCGAGAGGGTACCTGTGCCCGCAAGGGTATGAGGGTATCCGTAAATAGTCAGTAAAGTACATTCTATTGCAAATTGCAAAGTGAAAAATGAAAAATGCAAAATTAAGACAGTGAAATGAAGAATAAACTTGGGGAGAAGTAG
>JAHJHM010000229.1 GCA_018823915.1 Candidatus Omnitrophota bacterium | reverse complement strand
TACTCGCCCCGCTGTCTACGTACGCTTCAGTTTCCAAAAGTCCAGTAGGCCCTTTAAGTTGAAGGTTGATTATAGGATAGAACTCTCCTTTATAAGCCTTGTATGGAAAATGGATCTGTTTTTTCATAAAATATGGACAAATGCAATCGCTTCATCCTCAGTACGTTACAAAGAGTGTCCCCGTTTCCACTCTAATCAGGAAATAAAAAATTGGTTTGAACATAATTTTTCTTATTTTTATCTTGATGACTCATCATTGCCACTTGAATATCGTAACTGCGATGGTCATTTAGAGGAATTTCCCGTCTTTAAATCCGCTATTTCTTTTCCTGAGGAGATGAAGAGGAGAATCCTTAATATTTTTGCCAATATTTGTAAGGAGATTGATATTAAGCCTTGGTTTTTAGCTCTATATATTCAGGAAAATGGTAATTGTACGGCACAAGTTTTTTATCAAAAGAAAGCAGCTCGTAATGGAAAATCTTGTTATTATGGTGATTGGGCAAGAGGGGCAGTTCCTTTTAAGGATTTCATTGAGCATGTAATTTCGGCCTCTCGTTGGCCAAGGCTTATTGAATTACAGGATTCCGCCTTCCCTAAATCCCTATTTTTTGACCTCATTGATGATTTTGGATATTGGCTTTGGTTATGGCTAACCGCTTCTTCTTTAGAATTTAGGAGCACCTTATTTCCTACTCAGCCTAAACTGAGAGATTTTCTTAAGAGATATTTCTCCCGGGAGTTATCTTACTCTCCAGAAATCAAGGAATATCCTCAAGAGGAGATTGAAACAGCCTTAATTTCGGAAGAAAAAAAGCTATTAGATAATTTGTACAAGAAAGGCTTAATGCTTAGAGGGCAATATTTACTATTAAGATACGCAATCTCTAATGGCGGAAACATTTTTACCGTTAAAAATAATTTTCAAAGAGCAATTTTTTATCATACTCAGGATGGATGTGCATATGATGAGGCTTATTGGGGTGAGTTTAAGGAGCTTCTCCGCTTGTCGAAGGAAAAAGGGATTGTTGAAGAAAAGGACGGAAGGCATTTTCTTAGCCTAGTCAGGCTTAAGCAGGAGTGCCGGAGCGCGACAGAGGCTAAGCGAGCCAAAAAAGTTGTTATCTTGCTGGGTAAGAGAGAGTGGTACGACCCGATATCGCTTGTTATCACAAAAAATAATTGGTACGCGATTAAGACAAGCAGTCAAGATGAGCTGATATGTTCAGTAGGAAAAGGCGCCCCCGATTTAATATTTGCTCAGGAAATAGAGGGTGAACAGACAGAGATGCCGGAGTGGGAAAGAATAGTAAGAGATAAGATAAAAAGCAATATTCCTATATTGAGATATTCTTTAAAACCTATTCAGGATTGTTATTTATCCTCAGGTGATAGAACTTTACCTTGGCCAGAAAAGATTGTAACTGTAGAGGGATCATTATTGTCGGGAGAGTCTTTTCCTCAGGAGGCGATTTTAATCCCCGGCAAAGAAAATTTTTCTGAAATATTCAAGCAGAGTTACTATAATGCCGTTATTCGGGAAGGTAATGCTTATTTTAATAGAGAAGATTATGGGGAGGCCATTAAACAGTATAAAATAGCGCGAAATATCTATCCTCAGAAATCTGACTCATATCATAATATGGCCTTAGCTTATTTAATGTTAGAAGAGTATGAAGAATCCTTATTTTATTATAGAGAGGAGTTAAGGATACTAAAAGAAAAAAACCAGGCAGATCCTGGTGTTTATTATAACATAGCTATAATTTTTGCCCGGCATTATAGAAAAATACCTGGGATGAAACCAAAAATGTTAGCTGCACTATATAGAACATTTTTATACGGTCATGTTTTTATGAAATGCGCCTTTAAGGATGAGGATTTTGGCAGTTTTAGAGAAGATCGCGAGTTTAAATGGTTGTTTGAGAGAACTTCGCTTGGAAAGACTATTGATGATTATTATGCCGAGAATTACTTTAAAAAATATGTAGCGAAGTATATAGATGGGGATATTGATTGGATAACATTAGGAGATTTCCAAAAAAGCAGAGAAATCCAGAGCCATACTTCCAGCCCAATTTTAACAGGATTAAGGATTAAGCACACAGGATTAAGGATTAAGGATTCAGAATTCAGCGGGCTGAATTCTGAGAGCGGTATCCTGAGCGCTAACCCTGCCGCCTCGCCGGTGAGAGAAAAATGGTCGCTGTCCCTATTTTTCAATATCTGCAATTTGCGCAACGCCATTCTTTACGCAAAGAAGTGTTTAGAAGGGTACGAATTATCTGCCGCCTCGGGAGTGGGGATGGTAGTGAAAGGTGAGAGATCGCTTTTTGTTTTAAAAGAAGTTCTTAAACGAGATATTAGAGAGACAGCCCATGCCGATTCTTTTTATCTAGAAACTTCATTAGTAGATACATTTGGCGAGGCAGCTATTCCTGCCTTAGAAGAGTGCGTTGAAGAAGCCAGGAAAGCAGGGAATCTGAGGGCAATTGTCGAATTGAGTGAAGATTTAATTAAAATTGGTTCGTTAGATGCGGTTGTTTCTGTTTTTGAAAGATATCTTAAAAGGGCAATAGATTCTTACAGTGCGTTGTTGATAGAGAGGCGTGTTTGCAGAATGTGTTGTAGGCTTCCTCCTGATGGTTCCCGTGATATTTCAGAAAGCCTAGAGGCTGATGATATTTACGTAATTGCCATTTTCTTAAATGATCTTGGGGGTAAAAGCGGAAAGATTATTGCCGCTCGGAAGGATGTCCTTAGAAAACTAATGGAGAAATTTATTAAATTCGGAAAAATTCGGCAGGCTCAACGAATTTTGGATAACACCATAGGAATTCAGGGGACACCTCACTTAATTCTGGATACTGATTCATCATTCGCTATTACTACCGCCTTGCTGCTGGAGGGAAAAGGTGTCTGTCACCATTTTTTTATTAAAATGTCCCACGTGACACACTTTAAGTCTGACTCAAAGTGTGTCATTGGAGGGGAAAGCGAATATTATTTGGCAGCTATCAATAAACTTTTAGAGGAATCACGTCTTTTTTCCAGTTCGCCAGCTAGCCAGATAGGTTTACAGGATAGTTGGCTAATTAAAAAAGCAAATTTCTTTGAGCATTTACCTGTTGATGAGTGGTTTAATTCTGAGATAAACCCCGAAAGAATAATTGGCATAAAGTGGTACTTTGAGAAGATTGGGATGTATAGGACATGGAGAAATTGGCTAAAGATAAAATTTAAACAAAATTTCAAGGAGAAGTTCGATAAGGACAACAACGAATATCTAATTACAATTAAGATAAGGGATGTTACTTTTAAATTTTATGCTTCCGTCTTGCTCAAGAACAAGGATAATTTTTATGTTAAAGGAGGAATGTTTAAATATATGAATGAATCCTTCGTGCACATAATAGGCTATAACGGCCATCGTGGGAATGGTGCATTTTTTGATTCAAGTTTTGAAGAAGCCCCCAAAGTAGCTCCTTTTCAATATGTAAGGAAAGTAATAATACTCAACTGCTGCTGGAGCGTTACTTATTATAGAAAAATAGTAGAGCTTTATCCATATGCACTATTCTTTGGTGTTGAAAGAGACGCTTGTTTAGTTGATGGATGCAGTATATTCATTATTGTCATAAAAGGCATTGTTGATGGAAAAAGTGTTGACGAGATAAGGCTACAAGACGCTTTATTCAACTCGTTGATTCAGAAGAAGTTAGGAAAGAAATCCAGCAGCCCGATGATTTTAACTCATAGTTTATTTCCTAATACGAACGACGAACGACGAACGACGAAATACAGAGAGGTTGCCACCTCGCCGCTGAATTCTTTTGAAGATACTCAGATGAGAATGGTTACGGCAATAGAGTTTTTCTATCATGGAACAAATGAGCGAGGAGTAAATTTTTTGCAGAACGTAGCTTGTATTAATAACTATCTTTTTTGTAT